>JBHHTZ010000353.1:0-4818 GCA_046753605.1 Anaerolineae bacterium | reverse complement strand
CCCTCCTCGTCGATGATTTCCCGCGCCAGGTCGATGACATACGCTCCTCGGTAGCCGTTTTCGGGAAACTGGGCTTCCTTGTGGCCCAGTTCTTGCACATAACGGGCATAGACGCTGGCATAGAACAGCTTCATCTGCTGGCCGGCGTCGTTGAAGTAGTACTCGCGCTGCACCTGGTAGCCGGCGGCCTCCAGCACGTTGGCCACGGTATCGCCGATGGCGGCGTTGCGCGCGTGGCCAATCGTGAGCGGCCCGTTGGGGTTGGAGCTGACGAACTCCACCTGCATGCGCCGGCCGCCAGCCAGATCGATGTCGCCGTAATGGTCGCCGGCTGCCAGAATGGCATCCACCTGCTGGGCCAGCCAGGTCGAGCTGAGCCGCAGGTTGATGAAGCCAGGCTGCAGCGCCTCCGCCTGGGCAATGAAGTCAGCGCGGTTCAGATGACTGATGATCGCCTCGGCTATTTTGATGGGCGCCATGCGGGCAGCGCCGGCCAACGGCATCGCCACCGGCGACGCGAAATCGCCAAACTCGGGCTTGGCGCGGTCGACGGGGATGCGCTGGGGCGGCTCGAAGGCCGGCAGTTCGCCGGCCGCCTGGGCATCGCCTATCGCTTGTCGGATCAAGTCTGCAATTCGCTGTTTGAGCATGAGTCTCCCAACAATGTCACAACCTCTTCGTCGCTCGTTTGCCCGAAGTATCGGTAGAACCGACCCACCGCCCAGAACGGCTCCGGCGTCGCCAGCACAACAACCTCGTCGGCCAGGGGGCGAAGTCCATCAATGGTGTTCGGCGGCCCTACAGGAACAGCGAGGATCAGCCGGCCAGGATTGCGCTTCCGCAGCGCCTTGAGTGAAGCGCGAACCGTTGACCCGGTGGCAACCCCATCATCCACGAGAACCACCGTGCGCTCCTCAACCTGAGGTGGCGGTCGCTCCCCCCGATACATGGTCATGCGACGCTCGATCTCCATCAACTGGTGCTCGGTCTCCGCGACCACGTACTCATCCGGTATCCCAAGCTGTTCTATCACTTCCTCATCAAGGATCGACGTGCCATCGCTGGCCACCGCACCGATGGCGAATTCGGGGTTTTCGGGCGCGCCGATCTTGCGGGTCACGAAGACATCCAACGGCACGTGCAAGGCTTGAGCGACCTCGTAGCCCACGGGAACGCCGCCACGCGGAAGCGCCAGCACCAGGACATCCCCCTCCAGGTCCAGTTCCTTGAGTCTTTCGCCCAATTGCTGGCCGGCCTCTCGCCGGTCAGCAAACAGCGGCGCGCTATCCCCGAACAACATAATGACTTCCTACCTGTCGCTTTCCGCCCATGCCAGGGCCACCGCCATCCTTGCCGCTTCCGCCGGCGTCTCGGCGCGGCGGATCGTATCGCCGGCCTCGCCAGGCCGGGCCAGTTCCCAGGTGCCCAGGCCCACCACGGGTATGCCGGCCTTGAGCGCATGTGCGATTTCCGACAGCGTGCCGTAGCCGCCGTGCACCGCGATCACTGCCTGGCCGGTTCGCGCCACGATCAAGTTACGCGCCTGATCCATGCCCGTGACAATCGGGATGTCCACGTAAGGATTGGCCGCACGGCGATCCAGTCCCGGCAAAACGCCGACGGTGATGCCGCCGGCAGACTTCGCCCCACGGCACACGGCCTCCATCACACCGCCCAGGCCGCCGCACACGACCGTCGCGCCGGCCTCCGCCAGCGCGCGCCCAACAGCCTCGGCTTCCGCCGCCGTTGCCGCATCACACTGCCCATCACCAACCACGGCAACAATCAACCGTCGCCCCATCTCCCCACCACCAGGGACAGTGGATAAACGCCCAGTTGAGTGTATTTCGCGCCCCTTGGATTCAACTGACTGCGCATCAAGCTCACTTCTTTCACCTGCATTTGTCCCACCACCTGGACGGTGTGACGTTGCAGGGTCTCGCCGAGACGTCGCTGATAGCCCGAACTGGCACGTCGATTGACGCGACCCAGCGTGAGATGGGGATGGAACCGCCGGCCTTCGGGTTCGAACCCCAACTCTGCCATAGCCTGCTCGACCTTTTCCTGCAAGGTGAGCAACTGGTCGACGTCCCCCTTCAGGCCAACCCAGATCACTCGTGGCCGGCGCCAGTTGGGAAACACACCCAACCCCTCGGTGGCGATGGTGAACGGCCGGGAGCTGGCCACAGCCTGCTTCACCGCTTCCCCAATCGCCGCGACGCGGTTGGCCGGCACATCGCCCAGGAACTTCAGCGTCAGGTGAATCCCCTCCGGTCGAACCCAACGCACTTCGTCCGTCCACTCGTCGGCCCGCAGCTCGTCCTGGGCCGCTATCAGCCCATCCAACACGGCCTGGGTCAGCTCAATTGCGATGAAGGATCGAATTTCCGCCACCTTGACGCCTCCTTACCACAAGGATAACAGAGATGGGCCGGCCAGTCAAAGAGCCAGTTATCAGTTATCAGTTATCGGTGATCAGTTATCAGTAATCAGACCTTCGAGGTCTTGTGCGGCGCCCGCACGACGGGAATCTCGCGGAAGAATTGGCATAGCCTGCGCCTGTGTGGCTGGTCAGGGTCCTGGGAGGTCTTACGCCGACTGCACGAAGTGCCAGAAGCGCTCTGCGTAGTGATCTCCGCCCACCGACCGCGCATACGCCCGCACGGCTTCGGCCATCGCTTCTTGGCTGTGAAAAAGATCGGGAACCTGGGACTGGTAGCAGGCAATGGCAGCAATCTTCGGCTCCAAGTCGATAACACGGATGGTTGGCTGCCAATTGTCTGGTAGGGGCGACGAGGCAGGTCGATGTAGGGGCGAGGCAGGTCGGATTGAGGGTTCATCAGAAGAAGAACCTCCTCTCCGAACTGCCTCGCCCCTACCAGCGATCTCCCACCACACGTACGGGAAATCCTCGTAGAACAGGACCCGCCGGCCCCTCTTCGCCAGCACCAGGCCCACATCCCGCACCACCTGGTGATCCACGTGGTGTCCAATCGCCAGCGGCGCGTAGCACACAGCATCTCCGGCTTCGTCCAGAATTGCCTCGACGTCCGCCGCAATCCGGTCCTGCAACGCGCTATCCGCCGGATCGACCTCCCCAAAGATGCCGGCCTCATCCGGGTACAGCACCCGCGCCTCATCGAGGCGGTAGATGGCATCCAGGTAGTCCCAGTCAACCACCTCCGCGCCGAGCTGTGTCAGCGCTGCCCGGTCCTCCGCCTGCCGGGCAGCCACGACGTCCTCCGGGCTGCCCCACACGGCGTGCTTCTCCTGCGCGAACGCCGACAGCCGGCTGTAGTCGGGGATGCCGGCAAAGATGTTAATCACGAGCACGCGCTGGCCGGCCTGCACCTGATTCCAGACCGTCCCCCCGCACGACAGCGCCGCATCATCGAGATGGGGCGACAGGTAAACGTGAGCGATTGACATGGAAGTCTCCCGTGCCTATAATCGAGACCGAATGAACGACAGAATCTCATCCGACCGCGTGCTGATGACAGGGGTTACGCTCTTGGCAGCGATGTTGCGCTTCCCCCTGTTGGGCCAACTCCCGCCGGGCCTCTACCACGACGAGGCCATCAACGGTCTGGACGCCCTGCGGGTCCTCGACGGCGTCACGCCCGTGTTCTTCACCGCCAACAATGGCCGCGAACCGCTGCTCATCTACCTGATTGCCGGCTCCATCGCCGTGCTGGGCCGAACGGCGCTGGCCGTGCGCATCGTTTCGGCTATCCTGGGGACGTTGACGGTGCCGGCCACCTATCTGCTCGGTCGCCGTCTCTTCGACCGGCGCATCGGCGTGCTGGCAGCGGTCATCACCGCCATCACCGTGTGGCCGCTGAACCTCAGTCGCGTCGGGTTTCGCGCCGTGGCCATGCCCCTGTTTGTAGCGCTGATGGTGTGGGCGTTCTGGCGCGGGTACGAGTTCAGCATGACACCAGCCGGTCGGGGCCGGCCCGGCTGGCGGTGGTTTGGCCTGGCAGGGGTCTTTGCCGGCCTCATGCTCTACACCTACCTGGCCGCCCGTTTCGTGCCCCTGGTTTTCCTGCTCTTCATCGGCTATCTGGCAGCGGCGCGCCGGCCCATCCCGTGGCGCGGACTGCTCTTGTTTGCCATCGTCACCTGTCTTGTGGCTGCTCCGCTACTCGGCTACTTCGTCGCCCATGGGGCCGAAGCGGCCCAGCGGGTTTTCCAGGTATCGATCCTCAACCCGGACATCAACGCCGGCGATCCCTTGGGCACCCTGGCGCGCCACCTGGGTCGAACGCTGCTGACGTTCAATGTACGCGGCGACTTCATTCCGCGCCACAACGTGCCTCTGCGCCCGGTCTTCGACCCACTCCTGTCCCTGTTCTTCCTGGTGGGGCTGGGTGCGGGGGTTCGCCGGCGGCGGGAGCCAGCCTACGCTCTGGTCCTCATCTGGACGGGCGTGATGTTGCTGCCCACAGTACTCGCCGAAGATGCTCCCCACTTCCTGCGGGCCGTCGGCGTCCTGCCGATCCTTTTCGTGATCCCTGCTCTCGGCCTGTCCACTGCCGGCGACTGGCTGAAACAGCGCTGGTCCCCTGGGGTGGTCAGCGCAGCCATGGCCGGCGTGCTCGCCCTCAGCCTGAGTCTAACCACCTACGATTACTTCGTTCAGCACGCTCGGAGCGAGAACGTATACTACCAATTCGAGGCCGGCGCTTCGGAGTTGGCGGCCGAGACAAACCAGTTTCTCAGTGCCAACCCGAATGGACAGGTCTACATCGACGGGACCCTATGGGACGGCTGGGCAGCCATTCCGTTTCTCGTCGGCGATTCATCACACTTGAAAGT
>JBHHTZ010000352.1:0-4828 GCA_046753605.1 Anaerolineae bacterium | reverse complement strand
TAGCGCACCTTGCCCTGCCGCACCAGGTCGTCCAGGGCGCGCAGTGTCTCGTCCTGGGGGATGTCGAAGACCGGGCGATGAAGCTGGTACAGGTCGATCCAATCGGTGTTCAGCCGGCGCAGTGAGTCCTCAATGGCCTGCATGATGTGTCGCCGCGAGCTGCCCCGGTCGTTGGGATCATCGGATTGGGGGAAGTACACTTTGGCGCCCAGGATTACCCTCTGTCGCCGGCCATCTGCCAGCGCTCTGCCCACGATGCGCTCGCTCTCGCCGCCGGCGTACAGGTTGGCTGTGTCGATGAAGTTGATGCCGGCGTCCAGCGCCGCGTGGATGATGTGGATCGACGTTTCCTCGTCGGTCGGATTCCCGAAGTTGAGCGTGCCCAGGCACAGGGGCGACACGCGCACACCGGTGCGACCCAGGGGGCGATATTCCATGACAACCTCCACAACTGTATTCAGTACACGAACTCGCGAATGTCGTAGCGGCTGATGTGGGGGAGGCCGGCCTCCGGCGAGAACGACAGGCCGCGCTCGATGGCTTCCGCCTGAGCCAGCCGCTCGCCAGCGGAGAGGGGCTTCAGCCGCGCCTGGTAGGCGTCGCGGGCGTAGGGCAGCCCCGCGCTGACGACAAGCTCCGAGAAGTAGATGATGTCGTCCATGTCGAGCTGCATGGCGTTGATGGCGTCGATGGTGTCGCGCACGTGAGATTCCGTGTAGGCGTGTCCGCCGGCGCCGACGAGCACGATGACGCCCACAGCGACGCCGCCGGCCTTCATTGCTCGAACCGCCTTGATGGCGTCTGCCGGCTCGCCAGGCTTCTTCAGGAACTTGAGCAATGCCTGGTTGCCGCTTTCCATGCCGACGTATACACGCTTCAGGCCACGCTTGGCCAGCTCGGTGTAGTCCGCCGGCGACTTCTTCTCGCCGCTGAAGCCGTCCAGGAAGGCGTAGATACCGCCCAACTCGTCCACATCGTAGACCTGGTGGACGATCTCCATCAGGGGCAGGAGCATCGGCATCGGAGTCACGAGGGCATTCGCATCCCCCAAGAAGATCGTCCTACGCAGGCTCAGTCCCGCACCCAGGAAGCTGCGCACCGCCTCGGCATGGGTACGGAATTCATCCGGTGACTTGATGCGAAAAGGCCGGTCGCGGTAGAAGTCACAGAAGGTGCAGGTATTGAACGCGCAACCTTCTGCTGCCTGCAGTACCACCGCCATGTACTGGTCGGGCGGCAGGATACCGACCGGCTTGTACACCTGAGCGTAGTGCGCCACGTCTGCCCTGGACCGGGCCAGGTCAAACGCGATGGCCCGCTCGAATCCGACGTGGCCCTGCGGGGGCAGGGGGGAAGCCAGATGAGCTTCATCCGACTGGATGGCGTCGAAGAGGTCGGCAACGGTGCGGCGAGCCCGCTCCTGAATCTGGAGGGCTTCGTCGGGTGACAGCCGGCGTCGGTGTCGTGTATGGCCCGCTGAATGCCACTTGGCGACCATCTTGCCGTCCAGTCCCCGTCGGTAGGAAATGCCGTCCAGCATCGCCGTCCACAGCCGGCCTGCGTGATCATAGCTGAACACATCCGTCTGCGCCACACCTTCAATGCTGACCGTCAGGCAATTGGGCTTAACGCTGATGGTGATGGGCCGCTGCTTCCACGTCCCGACGATGACCATGGTTCACCGCAGTCTCTGAATGAAGTGAGCGATAGCCAGAGTTTCGTCCAGGTCGGGGGATCGAATCAGGTAGCAATAGTCGCCCATCGCGCGGCTGAAGATCGGGCTCATGCGCTCGTGATGGGCGATGCGCTCACCGCATCGGTTCAGGATTTCTTCATGGGAGTGCAGGTAGTTCTTATGGGTTTTTCGGCCAACATAGCAGCAGTGATATGGCCTGGCGTATGCCGAGGCAAATTCATTGTGGACAACGATATTGGCCCATTCGGCATAGATGTCGAAGTCGTTGGCATAGTTGAACATGTCCGTTGTCAGGCCGCCGGGTGGCCGCATGTTGACCTCGAGGGCGATGAGCCGGCCATCCTTCTCAGTGCGGAAGAACTCGATGTGGAAGAACCGCTCGCGAATATCGAATGCCCGGACCGCACGACGCCCGGCCTCTTCCAGATCGGCTGGAATGTCCCGCAGCGAGAAGTAATAGACGTGGTCGTCCTCGTTGACGGTCTCCATAACGCCCTGGCTGTACTGGTGCGATGTGCAGAAAACCACGTTCCCGTCGCGGTCGGTTAGCCCATCGAAGGTGCAGATGGTTCCCTGGATGAACTCCTCCATGATGTAGTCCACCGCCGGCTTTTGCGCGAAGAACCGTTCCAGATCCGCCGCATCGTTGATCTTGTACGTGTCGGCCGCGCCCATGCCGCTGTCCGGCTTGGCAACGATGGGGTAGCCGATTTCGCGGATGAGCCGTCTGGCCTGGGCCGGCTTGCGAACCACGCGGCCCCGCGCCACGGCGATGCCGGCCTTCTTGAAGACCTTCTTCATCTGGGACTTGCGCCGCGCGCGTCTGATCTCATCGAGCTTCGGGCCGAAGACGTTGAAGTCCGCGCGGAGGCGGGCCTCGCTCTCCAGCCAGTACTCGTTGAGCGAGTCGATGCGGTCGATTTTGCCGTAGTGATGTGTGAAGTAGCCACAGGCTCGCAAGAGTTGATCGTAGTCGTGCATGTCATCGACGCGGTAGTATTCGGTCAGCGCCTGTTTCAACTCGTCGCGCAGGTTGTCGTACGGTTCATCAGCGATACCGAGGACATTCACTCCGAGCTGGCGCACCTGCACGCAGAAGCAGTAGAAGTTCGGTGGAAAGTGCGGCGACAGGAATATGACGTTCATCGGCTTGAGAGATGTGTGTTCAGAAACTCCACGATGGCAGGATAGGCGACTTGCTTATTCTTCAGCTTGACCAGCCCGTGCCCCTCGTCGTCGAAGACCAGGAACTCCACCGGGACACCTCGGGCTTTCAGCGCCGCTACCAGTTGCTCGGCTTCGCTCACAGGCACACGCGGATCGTTGGCGCCATGGATGACCATGAGTGGGGCGGTGATCTTGTCCACGTGGTTGATGGGGGCGATGCTCTCCATGAACTCGCGATCCCGTTCCAGGCTGCCGTACTCAGCTTCACGGTGAGCGCGCCGGTACTCGCTGGTGTTTTCCAGGAAGGTGACGAAGTTGCTGATGCCCACGATGTCCACGCCGGCGGCCCACAAATCGGGGTACGTGGTCATGGCTGCCAGTACCATGAAGCCGCCGTAGCTCCCGCCGTACACGACCAGCCGATTCGCGTCGATGCTGGGCTGCTCCCTGAGCCAGTAGGCGGCGTGGGCCAGGTCGGCCACCGAGTCCATGCGTTTCTCCACGTTGTCCAGGTGGCTGTAGGTCTTGCCGTAGCCGGTGGAGCCGCGCACGTTGGGGGCGAGCACCGCGTAGCCGTTCTGCAGGAAGTACTGGATGAAGAAGTGGAAGTACGGCCGGAACTGGCCTTCGGGGCCGCCGTGTACGGCTATGATGGCCGGCATCGGCTCGCTGGGATTGCTGGCCGGCTTGTAGAACCAGGCCGGAATCTGCCGGCGTTCGCCCTGCCCGTCGCTGTCGAAGGTGGGGTAGTGAATGAGTTCTGGCTGGACGAATGAGTTGAGGGGGAGGCCGGCGTGGGAGGAGCGTGTGACGGCGCGTACCTGGTCGGTCTCCAGGTCCCAGACAAAAACGCCAGATGTGCGGGTGGCGCTGGTAAATGAGAACGCCAGCCGGCTTGAATCGGGCGAGAAGGCGAGATGCGCGTCCATCATCCCCACCACGCCTGGCCCTGCGCCAAATCCAGGGGCCATTCTGGTGACACCATTCGTCAGATCGAGCAGGCATAGCCCTGATGCACCATCGACGTTCACGGCGTATGCCAGATGCCGACCATCGGGCGAACGGGTCATGAGCTCGGTGTTCCACTCGGTGACTACGATGGGTTCAAGGGCCAGCGTCGCCAGATCGAGGCGGGCCAGGTGGAGGAACTCAGCTCCCAGGTCGGTGTTGACGAAGAGGGATCGGCCGTCCGAGGCGTAAGACAGGGCGGTATAGCGTGCGTCCTCAGCGGACGGCGTGATTGTGCGGGCTGTGCCGGCGGCCAGGTCGATCTCGAACAGGTCATGGCGGAAGGAACTGGACATGCGGGTGGCGACGGCGTGCCGGCCATCGGGTGAAAAAGACATGTTGAACAGGAACCCTGGCTCTGTGTGCTGCCACACCAAACGAGCCTCGCCATCCAGCAGTTGCACGTAGAGATCGAACAGGCCGGCGTGGCGCCGGTTGGCAGCAAACAGGACCTGGCTGCCATCGGCCGACCATTCGCCAAAGATGTGCATGGCATCCTCGTGGCCGGCTGTAAGAGGGGTCTCGACTGCTCCATCGGCGGAGAGGAGGAAGAGTTGGGCGTTTTCGTTGCCACCCACGTCGCGGGCGTAGATGAGACGGCCATCGCCCGGGGCCGGTGAGCACCATACCCCCATCACGCGGTCGGCATCGAAGGTCAGTTGATCCGGCCACAACACCTCATCTGAGCCGGCGGGCGAAGCCACCCGCCAGACCTGCGCCGTGCCAGTGATGTTGGTGAGGAAAGCGATGTGCCGGCCATCGGACGTGAAGCTGGGGAAGTAGGCCTGGCGAACGTTCAGATAACGGGAAATGTCATACGTCATTGTCATGCGTAAACTCCGGGAGCACTCCAGCGGGTCAGCTTTTCATACTGATTGCGCGCGAATTATAGCATTGCCGGCAGATTGGCGCAACGATGTTCGTAGTAACCGCTTCAGCGGTTTTGTGTTGGGGGGG
>JBHHTZ010000351.1:0-4837 GCA_046753605.1 Anaerolineae bacterium | reverse complement strand
ATGGGCACCGTGCTGGTGGCTTTGTTCGTCGGGCAGCGAACGCAGGATGAGTTCGGCCGGTTCGTCCTTGACCGATACCGGGCGGATGTTGTCACCGAGTTGGCCGCGTACTACGAGAAGAATGGGAGCTGGGAGGGAGTAGACGCCGTCGCGGTCCGTGATCCCGGCCGGCGCCCGGGTCGGTGGGGGCCGGGTTGGGTACGGGTAACGCTCATTGATGCGCACAGCAAGGTTGTTTATGGCGGGTCGCGTTACCACGTTGGAGAGCAGGCGCCCCGGTCTGACAGCAATCACAGCCTGCCGATTCGGGTGAATGATGAAACGGTTGGTTGGCTGCTGTTCGATTCGTTTGGAGCCAGAGGTCGCCCGCTACTGGGTTCACCTGAGTCGGCTTTCCTGGCAAGGGTGACGCGCGCCATCACCTTTGGCACCCTGGGAGCCATGGTGATTGCGTTGCTACTGGGTGTCTTGCTGGCGCGCACCATATCACGTCCAGTTCGCGAACTGACAGCCGCCACACAACTCGTGGCGCGAGGGGAGCTGGGGCTTCAGGTGCCTGTTCGCACCAAGGATGAGTTGGGCGAACTGGCTGCCTCGTTCAACCAGATGAGTGCAGACCTGGCGCATTCGAATGAGTTGCGCCGGCAGATGACGGCCGACATCGCCCACGAACTGCGGACACCATTGAGCGTGATTCTGGGCTACACCGAAGCGCTCGCTGATGGCAAGCTGCAGGGCACACCGAGAACGTTCGACATCATGCACGACGAGGCACAACACCTCAATCGTCTGGTTGACGATCTGCGGACGCTGGCACTGGCTGACGCCGGCGAGCTGTCGCTGACACGCCGGCCTGTTGATCCCAGAGTGTTGCTGGAACACGCGGCGTCGGCTTACATGGGTCGCGCCGAGGAGAAGGGCATCTCGCTAAGCGTCGAGGCGGCGCCGGATTTGCCGGAGGTCGAGGTTGACCCTGATCGGATGGCGCAAGTGCTGGGCAATTTGCTGACCAATGCGCTGCGCCACACGCCGGCCGGCGGGCGAGTCAGTATGCAGTGTTCAGTTATCAGTCAACAGTTAGCAGTAAACAGTGATCAGTCATCAGTGATCAGTAACCAAACTGCTGCGGACGGCAAACTGATTACTGATCACTGTTTACTGATTACTGTCACGGACACCGGCGCCGGCATTGCCGCGCAGGACCTGCCCCACGTTTTTGAACGCTTCTACCGTGGGGACAAGTCGCGCCAGAGGCAAGAGGGGGAGTCGGGATTGGGGCTGGCGATTGCCAAATCGATTGTGCAGATGCATGGTGGGAGCATTGCCGTTGACAGTACGCCTGGCGAAGGCACGACTTTCACCATCGTTTTGCCGGCCGAACCGGGTCGCCCTGACGGTGAGGTATAGATTGGAGGAGAACATGAAAAGGATTGTTGTTATCGTGGCCGCGGTGGCAGCCCTGGGAGTCATCGGCTTTCTTGGCTATCGGCGAATGAACAAGCCGGGCACGGCCGCGGCCGCCGAGCTCCAGACCGTGCCCGTGCGACGGGGAACTCTGGCGGCCACCGTCAACGCGGCCGGCAACATTGCCGCTAAAGCGGAGACCACCCTGGCCTTTCGCACTACCGGTGAAGTGAAGGCCATGCACGTGCAGTTGGGGGACCAGGTGGAAGCCGGCCAGGTCCTGATGGAGCTGGACACCACGGACCTGGAGCTGGACATGGCCAAGGCGCGTTTGTCGCTGGCAACGGCTGAGGCGCAGCTTGCCAAGACGAAGGCCGGCCCAACCGCAGCGGAGTTAGCGGCCACCCAGGCTAGCCTGGAGAGCGCCCGCGAGAACCTGGCCAAAGTGGAGGCCGGCCCCAGCCAGGCCCAACTTGCGGCCGCCGAAGCCGCCCTGAAGGCTGCGCAAGACAGCTACCAGCGCACAGTTGGCCGGCCAACCCCGGACGATGTCGAGCAGGCCAAACTGAAGCTGGATCAGGCGAAAAACAGCCTGTGGGCAGCCCAGAACCAGCGGGATGCCACCTGTGGGCAGTCAAACTCTTCGCCTCAGTGTGATAGCGCCAAAGCCCAGGTGGCGAACGCCGAAATCACCGTTCGTCTGGCAGAGGCGACCTACCAGGATGCCCAGACGCCGGCCACCGCCGCCGAGATCGAGAATGCTGCGGCTCAGGTGCAGCGCGCCCAGGACGACCTGGACCGGTTGCGCAACAGCCCCACCGCGGCGGAGTTGGCGGCAGCGAAAGCCCAGGTGGCGCAGGCCGAATCCCAGTTGGACAAACTGACCAACGGACCGACAGCGGAGGACCTGGCCATCGCCGAGGCCCAGGTGGAACAGGCGCGGCTGTCGTTGCAGCAGGCTGAGCGCCGGCTGGAGGAGGAGAAGCTGGTCGCGCCCTTTGCCGGCACGGTGACGGCCGTTAACTACCAGGAGGGTGAATACGCCGGCGCCAACAAGGCCGCTGTGGACCTGACGGACCTCTCAACCCTGGAGATCGAGGTCCCGCTGGCCGAGATGGACGTGGCGCGGGTGGCCCGCGGCCAGGAAGTCAAGATCGTGCTGGATGCCCTCCCCGACGTCACGCTGCGGGGCCGGGTAAGCTACGTCGCGCCGGTGGCGACCATCGCCCAGGGGGTTGTCAACTACCCCGTCAAGATCGAAATCGACAACCCCGACCCGGCGGTGCGGCCCGGGATGACAGCCGGCGTGAGCATCATCGTGGAACAGCGAGAGGATGTGTTGATGGTACCCAACCGGGCCGTGCGATCCACAGGCCGGCAGCGGGTGGTGGAGGTGCTCTACCAGGACCAGGTGATCCAGGCCCCGGTCACACTGGGCATGAGCAACGACACGCTGACCGAGGTTATCAGTGGACTGAAGGAGGGTGACCAGGTGGTGTTGCGCGGGGCCACCACGACCCGGGTGACGCCGCGGGGACCGGGAGGCGGTTTCTTCGGCGGCGGCGGCCGGCCCTAAGCGAGGTAAATCATGATAAATCTGACAGGTGTAACCAAAGTCTACCGCATGGGTACGGTTGAAGTCCATGCCTTGCGCGGCGTCTCGCTGCACATCGACGAAGGGGAGATGGTCGCCATCATGGGGCCGTCGGGGTCGGGCAAGTCCACACTGATGAACATCATCGGCTGTCTGGACACGCCGACGGCCGGCAGCTACCACCTGGCCGGCCAGGACGTGAGCCAGATGGACGACGATCAACTGGCCCACATTCGCAACACGCGCATCGGCTTCGTGTTTCAGACATTCAACCTCCTGTCGCGCACGCCGGCCCTGGACAACGTGGAGTTGCCGCTGATCTACGGCAACGGGAATAACCGCCGGCAGCGGGCCATCGCAGCTCTGGAGAGCGTGGGATTGGGGGAACGGGTGGATCACCGGCCCAACGAGCTATCCGGCGGCCAGCAGCAACGGGTGGCCATCGCCCGCTCTCTGGTGACGAACCCGTCCATCATCCTGGCCGACGAGCCGACGGGAAACTTGGACAGCCATGCCGGCCAGGAAGTAATGGCCATCTTCCAGCAACTGAACCGGCAGCGGGGGATAACTGTCGTTCTTGTCACTCACGAGCCGGCCATCGCTGCCCACACCAGCCGGGTCATTTCCCTTCGAGACGGCGTGATCGTGGGCGATGAGCCGGTGGCCGAACCGAGGGATGCTGAAGCTGGGGTTTCTCTGTACAACGCTTAGACCCTAAAGGTTTCTGAAACCTTTAGGGTCTTGTGAGGTAAGTCAACCATGAATATCATTGAGAGTATCCGAATCGCGCTGCGCAGCCTGGCGGCAAACCGGCTGCGCTCATTTCTGACCATGATGGGGGTGATCATCGGCGTGGCGGCGGTGATCGCTCTGCTGGGCATTGGGCGGGGGGCCGAGGCAGCCATTACCGCCCAGATTCAAGGTCTGGGGACCAACCTGCTCTTCGTGCAGCCGGGAAGCACCAGCCAGGGGGGTGTACGCACGGCCGCCGGCTCGGCCGCCACTCTCACCCTGGAAGACGCCTATGCTCTGACGGATCCGATCAATGCCCCATCGGTGGCTCTGGTTGCCCCCGAAGTCTCCCGCTTCGTCCAGGTGGTGGCCCAGGGCCAGAACACCAACGTGCGCGTGATCGGCACCACCGAGGAATACCAGTGGGTGCGTAACACACCGCTAGAGATCGGGGAGTTTATCGCCCAGCACCACGTGCAAACCTGGTCGGCGGTGGCCGTGCTGGGGAGCCAGGTGGCGGCCGACCTGTTCGGCGAGATGGACCCAATCGGTCAGACGGTTTACATCAACCGTGTACCCGTCCGGGTTATTGGTGTCCTGTCACCCAAGGGCGGTACCGGTTTCTTCAACCCCGACGAGAGCGTCCTCGTGCCCATCACCACGCTCCAGCGCCATCTCGTCGGCGGACGGTTCTTCCGTGGGGGGCACACGATATCGGCCATCAACGTGCAGGTTGCCGACGAGTCGCTGATGGACCAGGCGGTGCAGGAGATCGCTGAGGTGCTGCGCCAGCGCCATCGCGTGACCTACGAGGACGATTTCAGGATCACAAGTCAAAAGGATTTCCTGTCGGCTATCACCCAGGTGACGGGCATCATGACCCTATTCCTGGCCGGCATCGCCGCCATCTCGCTGGTGGTAGGCGGGATCGGCATCATGAACATCATGCTCGTCTCGGTGACGGAGCGGACGCGGGAGATCGGCATTCGGAAGGCGGTTGGGGCGCGCCAGCGGGACATTCTGGCCCAGTTTCTAGTCGAGGCGGTGGTGCTCAGCGTAGCCGGCGGGGCGCTGGGTATCTTGGTCGGTGCGGGGATTGGCCGGCTG
>JBHHTZ010000350.1:0-4838 GCA_046753605.1 Anaerolineae bacterium | reverse complement strand
TGGGTTGTGTGGAGGCGGCTCAGAATCTTGTCCACAACTCATGACGGTCGCGATTGGCTCTTTGGCGCCTGGTGAATGCGTGTGGTATAATTCCATCCTGGTTCTATGGGTACCAACATACGATCATGATCTCTGACAGTGAGAGAGGTTCGGCCTCTCGTTTCTGGTTCCGGGCGTTTTTCACGCTCCTGTTCCTGGTGTATATCGCCGGTGGACTCTACTTCGCCTATCTTTTTTTCGGCACGATGCGTGTGCTGCTGGCGGATCGGTCCGTGCCGGCGGTCCAGCGGCTGGTCGAAATCCTGCCCGGCACGCAGAACAGTGCTGCGCCTCAACAACCCCGAGACAACCCGCCCCTCCCTCCGCCAACTCCTCCCCCCACGTGGGAGCAGGGGCGGGTGAATGTCTTGCTGCTGGGCGTGGACCAACGAGCGTGCGAAGACACCGGGGGCGCCTGGCGCACGGATACGATGATCCTCGTCAGTCTGGACCCCGACACGAAGACGGCTTCGATGTTGTCCTTTCCACGCGATATGTGGGTCGAGATTCCAACCGTCGGCCCAAATCGGCTGAACGCGGCGCACTTCTTCGGCGATGCGTACGATTATCCTGGGGGGGGGCCGGCCCTGGCCAAGCGCACGGTACAGGACAACTTCGCCGTTCCGGTGCACTACTACATACGCATTAACTTTGACGGATTTCGCAAGGTGATCGATGCACTGGGCGGCATCGACATCGACGTGCAGGAACCGATCTGGGACGATCGCTATCCTACAGACGACTGCCAATATCAGACGGTTCAATTCGACGTCGGCCAGTATCACATGAACGGCGATGAGGCGCTAAAGTACGCTCGCTCGCGGCACTACACCAGCGATTTTGACCGCGCACGACGTCAGCAGCAGGTGCTATTTGCCATCTACGACAAGGCGACGAGCATTCAGGTCATCCCTCGGTTGCCAGACTTGTGGGCCACGAAGGGCGAGGCGGTGCAGACGGACCTGGCCCTGATCGAAGTCATGAAGCTGGCGCGGCTCGGCATGCAGGTAGATCGTGAACACATTCGCCGCGGCGTCATCGATGAGTCAATGACCCATAACATGACAACCGACAAAGGCTGGCAGGTCCTGAACTGGGATCGGCAGAAGGTTGGTGCATTGATTCAGGACCTGTTCGGATCCCCTGACACGTTATCGGAACGACCACCCTCCAACTGATTCCCCACTACCTTACCCATCGTCGAGCGCCGCGCGGGGGCAATGCGGCCGGAACAGGCCACTCGATTTGCAGAGGCTCTGTAGGCTCGCGTGGATTCTCCAAATAGGCGCGGGTCACTTCATAGCCGGCGCGTATCATCTCATTCACGTGGCTGAAGTCGTCGATCGGCAGCCCCTGGAAGTCGTTGATCTGGATGTAGTGTAGCACAACGCCTGGATCGGCGTTTACATCTTGCAGGTCTCGGATTAGCAGTTGAAACATCAGGATGTCGATAGACTGGAGCGCCACACCGAGCGCCCCCCGAGCCGGCAGCCGGGGAGTGCCGTCGTATCCCAAACTGACGGCGTAGATCGTCCGCGCGCCGGCCTGCGCCGCGATGGTGACCGGGACGTTGGCCACCGTCGCGCCGTCGACGAGGGCAACGCCGTTCATGCGCACTGGCGGGAAGACGCCCGGCAGGGCAGCGCTGGCCACGACCCCGTCAACCAGCGACGCGTCCGGGTCTTCTCCGAACAGGTAGAGCGTGCCTGTTGTGATGTCGCCGGCTGTGAGCAGCAGCTTCACGCCGGTGATATCGCCGAACCGCTCGATCCCCGGCGGCACGTGCTCTTCAACAAAACGGCGCAGGTTGTCACTCGAGTACAGGCTGTCCTTGCCAAGCAGGAATCGAAACGCCTGGGTGAGGATGTTGCCCGGGAAGAGGTCCGCCGCGCCGGCCTGCCGCCAGAGGTCGATCAGGCATTCCACGCCGGTCGGCGAAGGATCCGCCGCCGTGAATGCGGCGTTCATAGCGCCGGCGGAAGTGCCGACGAGGATGTCTGGTCGGATGCCATGCTCGAAGAATGCCTGAAGGGCGCCGACCTGAAGAGCGCCGCGATTGCCGCCGCCGCTGAGAACGAT
This sequence comes from Anaerolineae bacterium, assembly GCA_046753605.1. GTDB lineage: Bacteria > Chloroflexota > Anaerolineae > Epilineales > JAANWY01 > JBHHTZ01. Next base: position 2,720 of record JBHHTZ010000350.1, on the reverse strand, counting down.
GGCAACCGGTTCATCTGGCATGTTCATGTGCTCACCTCCTGAAGATACGTGCGTCATTCCCCCACGATCTGCACCACGCATTCGCGATGCCTGGCTCGATTGTCGAAATCGCAGAACACAATCTGCTGCCAGGTTCCCAGGGTCAGCCGGCCATCGACAAATGGGACCGTCAACGAGGGGCCGAGCAGGGCCGCTCGCACGTGGGCGTGCCCGTTGCCGTCCCCCCATCGCAGATTGTGCCGGTAGTCGCGATCCGGCGGCACGATCTCATCGAGCAGCCGGTTCAAGTCTGCCAAGCAGCCCGACTCGAATTCGATGGTGGTGAGTGCGCTGGTGGAACTGGGGGTGAAGATGGTCACGACGCCGGTGTGGAGTTCGGATTCTTGCACCGCGCTCGTGACCTGGCGTGTGATATCGTGGATGTCGCCGTGGCCCTGGGTTTCAAGCGTGATGCGTTTTGTGATAACCATGTCAGAACCTCCTTGAATGGTAGCTGCTCAGCCTGGCGAAGGGTTGGTGCAGTTTCAACTGCCGAAACGCAAGGTTAACGATAGGAAGACTGACCAGCGCGATGGCGTAGGTGTCGGCAATCGTGTGGGAGTGGAGGTTGCTACGACGCCGGGTGTGGCAGATGGTAAAGACGTTGCTGTCCCCGTCGCCGGCGTGGGTTCACCTGGCGGCACGGCGTAGTGCAGAATCGTCCCATGTGCACCCACTGCCCATCCTTCGACGGCGTGCCCATCTGCGCCGGCCCATATAGCCAGCCCATACAGTGTCTGAGCTGGGTCGTCCTCCACCGGAACGATTCGCCACTTCGGGCGGGACTCTTGAGCAAGATAGGCAACGGTGCTGCGGCCACCCCACGGCTCCCCGACAACCCACCCTTCCTGGCGCGATACCATCTGCACATCCCACAGGTTGGTGTTGGCAGGCGCGCCGCCGGGGGAGCGCACAGCCTGGCGGGCGTTCCATCTGCAATCGATGGTCGAGTTGTGACATTGACCCACGTACTCATCCGTCGCGCCGCGATTGCCGACTGCCCAGCCTTCTTCCTGGGAGTACAGGTATAGATCGCGCAAGTCTGCCTGTGTTGGCTGCTCTGCCCAGCGCGACCAGATGCCGGCCGGCGGGCCGGCTGTGGCCGATGCCGAGACCACGATCATCGCCGAGTCATCCCCTCCGTGGACCAGGACAGTTGACAGGAGTAAGTTGGATACTATAATAGCAGCTAATGCTGATGACAACGGCAAAGGTGTCCTACAACGACTCATCTACACTCCCTCACGACGAAAACGGGGCCTGAATTGCCCATCGGGCACCGGGCCGGCTGCCATTCTAGCACATAACTTGCCGGCAGGGCAAAGCGAGGCGCTTGCCGGGCGCCGGCTGACAGGATGCGTGAAGACCATAACGCTCCTGGTCACGAGTCGTCTAGAAAGAGTAGGCCAATCGTAGCGTGGCCGCTGTGGCTTGCGAGCGGCCAGCCAGGTCCCAAACTCTTAGCGCGGCTCCATGACAATGTGACGCAATCGTGACACGGCGACAGTACAATTCACTACACTCCTGTTTGAAAGGCATTGCATCTAAACCGCATCACTAAGGGCGACAACCATACAAGGACAATCACGCAAACATGATCTCTAAGCCACGCGCTCTTCTTTTGGTCGCTACAATCAGTGTCTGTTCCGTTGTGTTGGTCCAGGTCTCCGGCATAGCCGCTCAGACTGGGGGCACTGCCGGCGAGCCGCACCCGATGCTTCAGCAGTTAACGGCTTATCCTGCACCGCCCAGGCCGCCGGAGCCGCCGGAGCCGGCTCCTCTACCGCCAGCGCCCACAAAGCCTCCACTGCCATACCCGCCACCGGAGGACGTTGCGCCGACAGCTACAGATGTGCCCGACGTGCAATCGACGGAGCCGGCGGCTGATGTGCTGCCCACCCAGCAAGCAACGCAGCCGGCCACATCCACAGCCACATCACCCCCTCCGACCGCGACGTTGCATCCCACGGCTACGCTGCCCCCCCCCCCCCCCCCCCCCCCCCCCGAAACGCCCCGACCCACATGTGAGCGAGGGGACCCTGACAGCGTGTGCAGGGCAAGCATCACCGTGTTCGTGTTCGTGGATCGCGTGGAGCGCGAGGGCTGTGATACCTTCTACAACAATGGGCCAGATTTCCCCCTGCCAGGGGCGCGGATCACGTTCATTCGGCCGGACGGCGGCAGAGAACGGAAAACCACAACTCGCCTGGGGTACCTGCACTTCTCCCGCCACGTCAATTTCCTGCCTGGAGACGAAGCATTTCTGGAGGTGGAATACCCGACCCACTACAGACAGTACCCTGTTGTGCCGTGTCCGAACAGCCGGCCCCGGAAGCGACTCACGCGTGACGACTTCGGCCCATTGCAGTCGGCGTTCGTCGTGTTCCGAGCCAAGCTGCTCATTCCCTCGCCTACGCCGACAAACACACCGACCCGTACGCCAACACCGACTGTCACGCCGACGCCAACCAATACGCCGACCAATACACCGACCAGCACGCCAACCAACACACCGACCAACACGCCGACCCCGACGAACACATACACGCCAACGCCAACGAACACACCGACCCCGACGCCGACGAACACGCCAACCAACACACCGACATCGACGCCGACGAACACACCAACCCCAACAAACACATTCACGCCCACACCGACCAACACGTTGACGCCGACGC
>JBHHTZ010000349.1:0-4856 GCA_046753605.1 Anaerolineae bacterium | reverse complement strand
CTACCGCCGCCACGCCACGTGCAGCGTCTCTGGATCGCCGTCCAGCAGCCAGACCGCCGTGTTCCCGCCGGCAGCCAGCCAGCCCACCGTGCCGCGACCGATGATTTCGTCGGTGTTGGCAGCCAGGTCGTGGCGATTGACGATGCCCTCCAGAGCCGACGACCACACCACAAACCCATCGCCGGCCCCCACCGCCGACACCCGGCCTCCCTCGGTCAGCAACCTCCCCTCCCCTGTCTCCAGGTCGAACAGGAACACGTCTCCATCGGCGAACGGGCCATCGGCGTGCTTCCAGACAACAGTCGTGCCCCAAATGGCCGGCTCCCAGGCGCGCCCCGTCTCCCCGATGGGGAACAGCCTGCCCGATACCACATCATAGGCGAATAAGTCACCCCGCGTGCCGGCTTCGTCCTCCGTCGCCTGACCCCACACAACCCAGTCGCCGTACATTGCCACTCGGTCGATGCGTACCGGAGACCGGACGCTGATGATCACCGAGGCATCGCCGGTGGCGGCGTTGACAAGACGCAAGGTTTCGACGACCGCCCCATCGGCGTTGGTGGCGAGGTCTTTCCAGACCACCAGGCCGGCGGCGTTGACGGCGAACTCACCGGGACGGAGCGCGCTCGTCGTGGCGGGGTCCTCCGTGCGCCCGATGGGGAGCGTGTCGCCCGTAGACAGGTCCAGAGCGTGAACCTCCCACCAACTGGCGCCGGACTCGGTCTCAACCATGGCGACCCAGTCACCCTGCCGGTAGCCGCGACAGACACAGCCGCCGGCGTTCGAGGGCGCGGCGAGTTGCCTGGTCTCGCTGCTTTGCAGGTTGTGCAGATACAGGCCCAGGCCCGGCCCCGCCGGCGCCACCCATAGAACCGCATCCTGGCCGGCCGTCGGAGTCAGCACGCGGCCGCCTGGCGCCAGCGGAAAGACGTTCCACCCCGCGCTCGTGACCACTTTGACGCTGGTCGGTTCCGGGACATTCGACGCCGGCGCGGTTGGCGTCAGCATTTGTGGCTGCGGCGACGGCGTTAGCGTCGGCTGATCCCGAACCGCCGGCTTGACCGGCGTGGAGGTAGATCGAACGGCCGTCGGAACGGTGTACTCAACCGGCGTGGGCCCTGTTGGCCGGCAGCCAGCCAGGGCAACGACCGGTACGACGATCCATACGCCGAGGGTGATGGGCAGAACAGTGCTTCGGAGGCTACGCAATACGCAATACGCAGTACGCACCATGAGCACCATGCCGTCCACCCCACACCAGTCTCACGACCTAGCCATAGCGAGCCACGAACCGCTCCATGCGATTGAGCGCCTCCTCAATATCTGACATGGACGCAGTGTAAGAGCAGCGTACATACCCCTCACCGCCGGCTCCGAAGGCATTCCCCGGCACCACAGCCACCTCTTCCTCCATCAAGAGCCGCTCCGAGAACTCCTCGGATGACAGGCCGGTGCGCTCCACCGACGGGAAGGCGTAGAAGGCGCCGCGAGGCTCGAAGCAGTCCAGGCCAATCTCATTTAGCCCATCGACGATGACGCGCCTCCGGCTATCATACGCATCGAGCATGGATTGCACAGATACTTCGGACTGCGGATCGGCCAGGGCTGCGATAGCAGCGTACTGGGCCGGCGTGGGGGCCGACATGATGATGTACTGATGGATCTTCCGCAGGCCGCTCATCAAATCCGCCGGCCCACATGCGAAGCCGATGCGCCAGCCGGTCATGGCGAACTCTTTGGAGAACCCACCAACGAGCAGTGTTCGCTCCCGCATACCCGGGAGGGCTGCAAAGCAGGTGTGCTCCATGCCGTAAACCAGCCGGTTGTAGAGTTCATCGGACATGACCAACAAGTCGTATCGCTCAGCCAGGTCCGCGATCTCCAGCAGACGCCGGCGGCTCATCACGGCTCCGGTGGGATTGTTCGGATAGCCAATCAGCAGGCCCCGTGTACGCGGTGTGATGACGGCCTCGATCTGCTCGGCCGTCACCTGGAAGTCGTACTCCACGTAGGTCGGAATGGGAACGGGGACGCCCCCGGCGAAAAGCACGCACGCAGGATACGCGACGAAGCTTGGCTGAGGAACGATCACTTCATCGCCGGCATCGAGGGTGGCCAGGGCCGACAGGTGCAGCGCCTCCGACCCCCCCACAGTGATGAGGATTTCCTGATCGGGATCGTACCGAACGCCGAAGCGATCGGCCAGCAGATCGCTGATCAACTGCCGAAGTTCAATCATCCCCGAATTCGAGGTATAGCCGGTGTGCCCCTGGTGCAGGGATGCGACGCCGGCTTCGGTGATGTGCGCCGGGGTGACGAAATCAGGTTCGCCGATCCCCAGGGAGATCACCTCTGGCATCGTGGCCAGGATGTCGAAAAAACGGCGGATTCCCGAGGGTGGCGTCTCGCGCACACGGCGGGATAAGCGATCACGTACGACTGGACGTTCTTTCAGACGACTTGGGAAAGTTTGTACACTCACTCGAAGAGCTCCTCTAGAGAATGATGGGGTAGATCGAAACTCGCCGCCACCGCTTGATGCGTGATGTGACCCTGAAACGTGTTCACACCTCGCTCCAGGGCGCGGTTGCGGCGAACAGCATCGAGAAAGCCCTCATCGGCCAGCAACAAAGCATACGGCAGTGTTGCGTTGGACAGCGCATACGTGGATGTCCTGGGTACAGCCCCCGGCATGTTGGTCACTCCGTAGTGGATCACGCCATCCACCTCGAAGGTCGGGTTGCTGTGCGTGGTAGGCCGGCTGGTCTCGATGCAACCTCCCTGGTCGATGGCAACGTCTACAATGACGCTGCCGGCGTGCATCGTACTGACCATCTCCCGCGTGACGAGGTGCGGGGCTCTTGCACCAGGGATCAACACGGCGCCGACCACCAAATCCGCCCGCTGAACGCTCATGGCGATGTTGCGCGGGTTGGAACTCAGCGTGGTCAGATTGCCGTGCAGAACCTCGCTCAGATAGCGCAGGCGCTCCAGGTCGCGATCGATAATGATGACGTGAGCTCCCAGGCCCAAAGCTACCTGCGCAGCGTTGGTCCCCACCGTGCCACCGCCAACGATGACAACGTCACCCGGACGCACCCCTGGCACGCCACCCAGCAGCTTCCCACGACCGCCACACATTTTCTCCAGGTAGTGCGCTCCCACCTGAATCGACATGCGGCCGGCAACCTCGCTCATGGGAATCAGCAGCGGCAGGTGGCCGTTGTCCAGCGCCACCGTCTCATAGGCGATGCCAGTAACGCCCGTGTCCAGCATGTGTCGAGTTAACTTCTCGTTGGCAGCCAGGTGCAGGTAAGTGAAGAGCACCAGATCGCTGCGCAGGAATTCGTACTCGGCGGGTACCGGCTCCTTCACCTTGAGGATCATGTCCGACTCGCTCCACACGCCGGCGGCGTCCGTGACGATGCGAGCACCGCTGTGCTGGTACTCATCGTCAGAAAACCCGCTACCCTCGCCGGCCCCTGACTGCACCAACACGCGATGGCCATGCTGGGTCAACATCTGCACACCGCCCGGTGTTACTGCTACCCGATATTCGTTGTCCTTAACCTCTGCGGGGACACCTACGATCATCTCAATCTCCTTTTCGTCATTGATTGGCACGACGGATGTGCCACGTGTCTTGTACCTCGTCGTACGTCAGTTCCCACCGTTCGATTGGCCGGCTCTCGCCAGCGGCAGCCGGCCCAATCCCCTCAAATGGGAGGACAGTTGTCACCACGAAGCTTTCTCCTTCGGGTGTCCGCCAGCGGCGCTCAACATCGAGCACGTGGTAGCGCCGGCCCTGCCAGGTGAAGGCCCGCGGGCGCTCCGCGAACCGGTACCCCGAGTAGGCTTCGACGGTGACGTCAGCCTCAATCATTGCTGAAGTCCACACTGGCGGAATCGCCGACGTTCAGCCGGCGAAAGCGCCCTTTCACGAACGCTTCTTTGCCAATGAGAGACTGGTCCAGCATCGTATCGACAATGATCGACCCTTCATCGATGATAGAGTCCCGAATGACCGAGTCTTCGATCCGACAGCCGGCGGCCACCGTGGTGTATGGCCCGATGACCGAATTCGCGATCTTCGCCGTCGGATGGATGTGCACCGGCGGAATCGTCACCACGTTCGTGGACTCGAAATACAGATCGTCCACCTGATCATGTTCGAGCAAATAGCGATTCGTGTGCAGGACAGCCTCCGGCGTCCCGCAGTCCTCCCACACATCCACGGCGGGCGCGACCAGCCGGCTGCCTCGATCAATCATCAGTTGCAATGCGTCGGCAATGTAATATTCGCCCTTGGTCTGGATGTCACGCTCGATCAGCTCGTCGATGCACTCGAACATCAAGCCCGAATCCTTCAGATAATAGATGCCGATCACGGCCAGATTTGACACCGGCCGGTCAGGTTTTTCCACAAAGCGTGTGATATAACCGTTCGCGTCCAGACTCACGACGCCAAACCGTCGGGGGTCCTCAACCTCTTTGACGAAGATCGCTCCGTCGGCGTCCAGGCCGGCCAGCGTCTCGAGATTCGCATCCGCGATGGTATCGACAAAGATGATCAGGATCGGACCATCGACGTGCTCTTTGACCAGACCGATGGCATGGGCTTGACCCTTCAGCTCTTTCTGCTCGACGTAGCGGGCCGCGAAATCGTAATTGTTCTCAACGTAGTCTTCGATCTGGTCGCCCAGGTAGCCGACGATGAAGATGATCTCGTCCGGTCGAAGGTTGCCCAGGGTGTCCAGGACGTGCCCCAGCACGGGCTTGCCGGCCACCGTCACCAGCGGCTTCGGCTTGGTGTGCGTATGCGGCCGCAGCCGGGTGCCACGGCCGGCCACGGGGAT
>JBHHTZ010000348.1:0-4879 GCA_046753605.1 Anaerolineae bacterium | reverse complement strand
CGGTTCCAGGGATTCCTCACTCCGCTGGCGCTCCGTTCGGAATGACATTAGAGCGTGAAGGCCGGGGGCCGATGACTAACTTGACATAGAATGGCCAACGGTATCACTTCATGCCCGTGCGGGCGTCGGCTGAGAGGCAACGTGCTGTTACCCGGTTGTTTTCTCAAACTTCGTTAACGCACTCTCTCACAACACACCTAACCTGTCCTAACAGGTTTTGCATAGCAGGCGGGCAATCATTGCTCGCCACTTCAGAAAGGAGTAACCAACTCACATCATGTGGTGGGAAACCAAAGTTCAACGCACATTGCGCTGCCGCAACGAGCAGCGGCCCGGTGTACTGGGCGGGTTGCTCACAGCCATCGGCGCCGTGGGAGGCTCGATTGGCGAGATTCGGAACGTACGGACAGGTGCGCGAACGATCACACGTGACATCACAATCTTCGCGGATGATCTGGAACACCTGGACACCATCCTCAAGGCGATCGCACACACGCCCGGTGTGGAGATTCAGGAAGTACGGGATGATGTGTTGGACATGCACCGGGGCGGTAAGATTGCTGTACGGAGCCGCTATCCGGTGAAAACTGTTGCCGACCTGCGGCGGGTGTACACGCCGGGCGTGGCCGAAGTGAGCCGGCGCATCCACGATCACCCCGGAGAGGCGCGGCTGTACACGGCCATCCCGCACCTGGTGGCCATCGTGACCGACGGCAGCGCTGTGTTGGGGTTGGGTGACATCGGACCCCTGGCCGCCATGCCGGTCATGGAGGGCAAAGCCACCCTAATCGAGACGCTGGTGGGGCTCTCGGCGGTGCCGGTCTTGCTGGACACCGAGGACGTGGACGAGATCGTGGAGACGGTGGCACACATCGCGCCCACGTTCGCGGCCATCCAGATCGAGGACATCTCAGCGCCGCGCTGCTTCGAGATCGAGAGCCGCCTCATCGACAGATTGGACATGCCGGTGATGCACGATGACCAACACGGCACGGCTGTCGTCGTGACGGCGGCGCTGATGAACGCCACGCGCCGCACCGGGCGGCCGCTGGACGAGGTGACCATCGGGCAGATCGGGCTGGGGGCCGCCGGCCTCTCCATCGCGCGGATGCTCATCGCCCTGACAGGTCGGCCCGTGTTGGGCGCCGACCTCTCCGAGGATGCGCTGGCGCGGTTGGAAGCCGGCGGTGGGGAGGCGTCAACCCTGGAGGGGATCATGCAGCGGGCTGACATCGTGGTGTCCACCACGGGCGTGCAGGGTCTCATCAAGCCGGAGATGGTGCAGCCGGGACAGATCATCCTGGCCCTCTCGAACCCCGACCCGGAGATCGAGCCGGAGGTGGCGATGGAGGCCGGCGCCGCTTTCGCCACCGACGGGAAAGCGGTGAACAACGTGTTGGGCTTCCCCGGCATCCTGCGCGGCGCTGTGGACGCCAACGTGCCGCGCATCACGGACGAGATGTACCTGGCGGCAGCGAAGACCATCGCGGACCTGGCCGGCCCGGACCGCCTGGTGCCCGATCCCCTGGATCGCGCCGTTCACCAGCAGGTGGCCAAGGCGGTGGTGCGCACGGCGTCAGAGCAGGGCCTGGCCCGCGCGGACCTGGAGACTTATTTCGACGCGGAATAGCTCACGACCACATCCAGGATCGCTGTGCCGTAGGCGGCCAGCCTCTTCGGTCCCATGCCCCGGACCGCTGCCAGTTCGTCGGGGGTTCCTGGCTTGAGCGCTGCTATGCGCTTGAGCATCGCATCGTGGGCAACGACGTAGGGCGGTACCTCGGCCGCTCGTGCGGTCTCCAGCCGCCACTCGCGCAGCCGCTGGAACAGGGCAGCATCGACCGGTGGAGTTGGCTCATCCGCTGGGGGTTCCCGTAGCCGTGTTGGAGCACTCTCGGAAACCTGATACGAGGAAGTGAGCAGCGCGTCCAGCCTCTTGGGGTCCTGGATGGCCCTCCGGCCGGCCGGGCTCATCTCGACCACGACGCCGCCGTGATCGAGCTGGCGAGTCTGAAGCAGGCCGGCGTCGATCAGCCGGTCAATGAGCCGACCGATGGCCGAGGCCGAGCGATGGGCCAGCGCAGCATACTCGCGCATCCCGGCCGTGCCGGCGGGCGCACCGGGCGACCCTTTCAGGATGAGGGAGAGGTTGCGCCGGCCGTATGACCACTTCAGGCTCCCTACGCAGCGCAGGACAGCCACCAGCTCCGCTCGTTCGTCGCCGTCTCTTTGGGAGATGCCGGCCGTGCGAAAGCCGAGGCAGTTGTCGCACGCTTCGCAGCGCTCGATGGCGCGCCCCCCGAAGTAGGCGCTGATGTGGCCGTGCCGGCAGCGCCGCGTCTTGGCGTAGGCCGAGATTTCCTCAATGCGCTGGCCCTGGATCGCGCTGTATGTTTCCAACAGACTATCCACACGCTGCGCGGCATCAGCCGGCGGCGGCAGGCGCTCAATGAGCAGATCGCGGCCAGCGGAACGGTAGTCGATCCAGCCCTGGCTTTGCCAGCGCAGCAGTTGGTACTCAATGTCGATGGGATCAAGGTCCGCCGCCCATGCCAGATCGACCACATCCCGAGTCACCGGCTGACCGGGCACCAAGCGTGCGGCCTGAACAAAGGCCGCAAAGGTCGAGTCCTGGCCGAGGGTCGCGCGCAGGGTGATCATGGCGGTGCGCGGTGCGTCGAAGTGGCGGCGCAGGAGGCCGGCCTCTTCCAGCAGGCTGAGAGCGACGCGCACCGGCGTATCCTCGGTCCGTACGTCGCGCATCAGGTCGTCGGTGGCCATGCGGCCGATGGATGCGTCGCCCAGCCGGCGGTCCACGGCGCGGTAAACCTGGCGCAGAAAGTCCACCGGCATCTGATCCTGGCGTGCCCAACGAGTTAGATTGCCGCGATCGCTGGGTGCGTAGAACAGCACGCAGCGCGAGAGGAGTCCATCCCGCCCGGCACGGCCGGCTTCCTGGTAGTACGCTTCCAGGGAACGGGGCAGGTGGTAGTGCACGATGAATCGGATGTCTGATTTGTCGATGCCCATGCCAAAGGCCACGGTCGCCACGACGACGCGCATGTCGCCCTGCATGAACGCATCCTGGGCCGCCGCGCGGTCGTTGATCCCGGCATGGTAGTGGCCGGCGGCGATGCCCCGGGAGCGCAGCACGGCTGCCAACTCCTCACACTTGGCCCGTGAATGGGCGTACACGATGCCGGCCCCCTCAATCTCCTGACACAGCGCGATGAGGTGCCCCAGCTTGGCGTCCTCGTTGGGCGTGGCGATGCCTTCCAGCCGCAGGTTCGGTCGATGCACGTCGGTGGATACCAGTTCCATCTCACCCAGCCGGCGCATGATGTCACCGCGCACTCGGGGTGGGGCTGTGGCCGTCATCGCCAGAAGCGGCGGATTGCCCAGGGCGCGGCGGGCTTCGGCCAGAAAGAGGTAATCGGGCCGGAAATCGTGACCCCACATGGACACGCAGTGGGCCTCGTCGATGACGAAGCGGCTGAGGCCGGCCTGGCGCAGCGCGTGCAGGAAGGGCGGCTGGCGCAATCGCTCTGGCGCGGCGTAGATCATCTGGTAGTTCCCTCGACCGGCGCGATCCAGCCGGCGGCGCAGCTCGTCGCCGGCCAGAGTGCTGTTGATGGTCGTTGCGCGGCGCTGGATTGCGGCCGGCAGCGAGTCCACCTGGTCCTTCATGAGCGCGATGAGGGGCGAGACGACCAGTGTGGTGCCCTCGGTGAGCAGGGCCGGCAGTTGGTAGCATAGCGACTTCCCCCCGCCGGTCGGCATCACGGCCAGCGTATCCTCTCCGCGCAGCATTAGGGCCATCACTTCGACCTGGCCAGGCAGGAGGGAGTCGAAGCCGAAGTGGTGGCTGACCGCGGATTCGATCTGTTCGCGTTCTTCGGGGGTGACGGAGATGGCCGGGGGGCTTGGAGGGGGTTGGATGGTTGGATGGCCCTTCGACAGGCCCTTCGACGAGCTCAGGAGGGGCCTCAGGACGTCGCTGGATGGCTGGGGGATGGCTGGATGGCTGGGTGGCTGGATGGCTGGATGGCTGGGGGATGGCTGGATGGCTGGGGGTTCGGCGCCTAGCATGTCGGCCAGAGCTTCCTGGAGGTCGTGTAGCTCGGTCTGATAGCGTCGCTTGAGTTCGGCTTCGATGTCGGCGGCGCGGTTAGCTTCGCCGCTCTCGCGGTAGTAGTCGCGCAGCCAGCGCAGGCGAGGCACGTCCAGCGGGGCTTCCTCGTCGGCCGAGGCTTCCAGACGCACGGCCCAGGCGCTGGCAGAAACGTAGTCGCCTTGGGCGTGATAGAGGCAGGCCAGCTTGTGGGCGTGGAGCCGGCTGTTGGGCCGAATCTCGTCAATCCGTCGGTACGCGCCCTCGGCCGCATCCAGGTCGCCCCGCGCCAGGTGAATGTCGCCCAGTAGACCCCATGCGAGCGGGCTGTCGCGTTTCTCGGCCGCCAGTTGCCTGGCGATGACGAGAGCTGTCCCGTGATCGCCGCCGGCCAGATGCACCCGCGCTTCCAGAATCCGGGAGGTGAGGCTCTGCTTGCGCTCGTGGCGCGCCCTCATCACCTCCAACGCTTCATCAGGTCGATCCAGGGCCAGGAGGGCTCTGGTGCGCGCATCGTACAGGGAGACCAGGTCGGGTCGGTCACGCTGAAGGGGGTCGAGACAGGCCAGGGCAGCGTCGAAGTGCTCCCAGCGGATGAGGAAGTTGATCAGCCGGCTGCGCAGGTTGGCCGGCAGGGCAGGGGTTTGGGCTGGGGAGATGTTTAGCGTGGTGAGGGTTTCCATTTGGTTTGGTCTTTCTTCGTTAATTGTCACTGGTCAATTGTCAATGATCTTCGCCGAACGAGGCGACCGCCGCCCGGCTCGGTCA
>JBHHTZ010000347.1:0-4889 GCA_046753605.1 Anaerolineae bacterium | reverse complement strand
TCGGCGGTATCGGGATGAGCGGTCTGGCGAAGGTCTTGCTGGAGGCCGGCTATCCCGTCTCCGGCTGCGACCGCCAGTGTTCACACATCACCGACCGGCTGGCCGGCCTGGGCGCGACCATCTACGAGGGGCACGACGCCAGGCACATTGTGGGAACCGATCTGCTGGTGATCTCATCGGCCATTCCGGCTGACAACCCGGACTTGATGGAAGCCAGGCGACGTGCCATCCCGGTCGTGAAGCGCGCTGAACTGCTAGGCCATCTCATGAAAGAACGGCAGGGTGTGGCGATTGCCGGCACCCATGGCAAGACGACGACCACGGGCATGATCGCCTGGATTCTGGAGCAGGCCGGCCTGGACCCGACGATCTTTGCCGGCGGCGAGATGATCAACCTGAACACGAATGCCAAGCGGGGTCAGGGACCGTACGCTGTCGCAGAGGCCGACGAATACGACTACGCTTTTCTGGAACTGTCGCCGGCACTGGCTGTGATCACCAACGTCGAGGCCGACCATCCCGACATATTTGAGAACCTGGGTGCAGTGGTAGAAACATTTGCGGAGTTCCTGAGGCGAGTCCAGCCCGATGGTCACGTCGTCGCCGGCGTGGACAACCCACAGGTGCAGCAGTTGATTGCCCAGCGGGATGGCGTGATCACCTACGGTCTCAACCAGCCGGCAGACTGGCAGGTACGAGATATCGTGCCCAACGGGAGCACCCAGACTTTCGGCGTAGATCATCGAGGGGATCCACTGGGCGAGTTCCGAATTCAACTGCCCGGAACCCACAACGTCTCCAACGCCCTGGCGGCCATCGCAGCCGCCTCGGCCCTTGGAGTCGATCTGGAGGTGATCCGCGACGCTCTGGCCGGCTTCCGGGGCACACGACGACGGTTTGAGGTGAAAGGAATAGCTCGGGAAATCACCGTCATTGACGACTACGCGCACCATCCAACCGAGGTTCGGGCAACACTGTCTGCCGCGCGGCAGCGCTACGGCGGGCAGACCATTTGGGCAGTGTTCCAGCCGCACACCTATAGCCGCACGCGGGCACTGCTGGACGACTTCGCCGGCAGTTTCAGCGACGCCGATCGGGTCATCGTCACCGACATCTATGCAGCGCGAGAGCGCGATACGCTCGGCGTTCACGCGCAAGACCTGGTGAGCCGGATGCAGCGGCCAGGTTTCGCGGAAGAGGCCGGCCCTGGTGTGCAACATATCGCAGACCTGGGCGACGCAGTTGACTATCTGGCAGTCAACCTTGCCCCTGGCGACGTAGTGCTCACGCTGGGGGCCGGTGACGTGTGGGAAGTGGGCGAGCGTGTATTGGAGCTTTTGGCACTCGACCAGTGATCAGTGATCAGTAAACAGTAAACAGTGATCAGTCACCAACCATTACTGACCACTGATCACTGATAACTGATCACTGATGACTGATCACTGGTTACTGGAACAACGGCACTCTCATCGAGAACAGTGAGGCAAAGCTATGATCGTGACAAGACCAGTAACAGTACTTTCGCCGCTCGACAAGCTCTTGAGGGCTGCGCGAGATCGTGGGCTGAGTGCGCCGATTCGCCGGAATGAGCCCATGGCCCACCACACCTCCTTGCGGGTTGGCGGGCCGGCTGATCTCTACGTCCAGGCGCTGACCCTGGAGCACCTGATGGGGTGGGTCACTCTGGCGCGGGATTGGGACATGGTGCCGTTAATCCTGGGCCGAGGGTCCAACATTCTGGTCTCGGACGCTGGAATCCGAGGGATCGTCATCGAGAACGACTGCGGCGCGTACGAGCTGCGCGTACACGGCATGAACGGCGGACAGTCGGCGACGCTGTATGCCGAATCCGGGGCATCGCTGCCGGGCATCGCGTATCGCACCGCCCGCCAGGGTTGGGCCGGCCTGGAGTGGGCCATCGGCATTCCGGCGTCTGTGGGCGCGGCAGTGGTGAACAACGCCGGCGCGCACGACGGCGACACCGCCGGCGCGCTGTGTCAGGCCACGATCCTGGGCGAGCGCGGCGCAGTCTACCGCGTCACCCCCGACAGTCTGGATTTCGCCTACCGGCGCAGCCGGTTGAAGGGGGGACGCTGCCGCGAGGTCGTGTTGTCGGCCGAGTTTGCTCTGCATCGCGACGATCCCCGGGCGCTGGCCCTGCGGATGGCACGCTACACAGAGCACCGCCGCCGCACACAGCCCACAGAGCCCAGCGTCGGGTCGATCTTCATGAACCCACCAGGGGACTACGCCGGCCGCCTGATTGAAGCGTGTGGCCTGAAGGGCAAGCATATCGGCGGCGCTATGGTCTCGCCGGTCCATGCCAATTGGATCATCAACACCAACGGTGCATCGGCCAGCGACATCATGGGCCTCATCACCTTGATACGGGATGAGGTCTACGAGCAGTTCGGCATTGAGCTGACACTCGAGATTGAACCTGTGGGTGAGTGGAAGCGGACGTAAGACGTAATTGGGACATGGCCAGGTCGTCTCGAAAGCGACGCAGCTACGACGTAATTATCACGCGCGAGGCTTTGGGTATTCGACAGAAGCCCAGCAAGCGAAAGCGGAGCGTGCCGCGTGTACGGCTCTTGAGTGTGCCGCTTCTGGTTGGCCTGGTTGTGGCCCTGGCGTACTTGCTGAGTGTGCCGGTGTACAGGGTACACGGCGCAGCAGTCCGGGGCAACACGCTGGTCGGGGCGCAGGCAATCTATCAGATGAGCATGGTGGACGGTCAAAACCTGTTTCTGCTAAACACGCAGGCTGCGGCACGGGCCGTCGAGCGGCTGCCGTACGTAAAGCGGGCCCATGTGCGCGCCAGACTGCCGGCCCGGGTTGCCATTGTTGTTGAGGAATATCAACCCCGCTGGGTGTGGGTTGCCGGCAACGACCGATTCTGGGTGGACGAGACCGGCAATATCCTGCCGTACAACGGCCCGCTGGAGAAATCGCTCACCGTCGTAGACCTGTCAGCGCAATCGCTGCCCATCGGGTCGAGCCTTGAGCCGCGCCTGGTGGAGATGATAGATGCGCTGAGCCGGCTGATGCCCGATGTCGCGCAGGCTACTTATAGCGAGAACTTGGGGTTCGTATTCACGGTAGGTCCGGGATGGCCTGTCCGGATCGGTGACAGGGCAGAAGGATTGGAAGTCAGGATTGGCATACTCAAATCGCTCCTGACAGACCTCCTGGCTCAGAACCGAGACGTCGATTTCATCGACCTGCGGTATCCCGAACAGCCGTACTACCGGTTCAAGTAAGACCTTTAGGGTTTTCAAAACCCTAAAGGTCTGGCGGACGCTTTCGTCGCAAGCAAAGGATAGGACCATGGATGGCACTATCGTCGGTATCGATGTCGGCACAACGAAAGTATGCACCTTAGTCGGTGAGTCTGATCCAGATGGCGCTGCCCGCATCGTCGGGCTGGGGATTGTGCCGTCGGCCGGCCTTCACAAGGGCATCGTTGTGAATGTGGAGGACGCGACAGCCGCCATCGCCGCATCTGTCGAGGAAGCTGAAAAGATCTCGGGGAAAAGCATCACGCGGGCCTACGTGGGCGTGACCGGCGAGCACATCAGCTCCATGAACAGTCGCGGGACCATACCCATCGGATATGGGAATCAGCCCATCACGACTGACGACGTGAAGCGCGCCATTGAGGCTGCCCAGGCGATTGCCATTCCGCACAACCGGCGGATGGTGCACGTGATACCTCGGGCCTACATCGTGGACGGTCAGGACGGCATCCGCGACCCCGTCGGCATGCAGGCTTTTCGACTGGAAGTGGAAGTCCACATCGTGACAGCGGCTGTGGCGTCACTCCACAACCTGGTCCGGTGTGTGGAGCGAGCCGGCATTGAGGTGGTCGATCTGGTGTTGGAGCCTATGGCGTCGGCTGAGGCCGTCTTGAGATCGCCCGAACGGCAGATGGGCGTGGCGCTGGCGGATATCGGCGGCGGCACGACGGATATTGCCGTATTCTATGATGGTGCGGTGGTGCACACGGCTGCGTTGCCGGTGGCCGGCCACCAACTGACCAACGACCTGGCGGTGGTCCTCCGTACACCGATGGAGACGGCCGAGCTGATCAAAGCTCGGTACGGGCATGTGATGCCGTCCAATCTGGACGAGGGTGAGCCTGTCGATGTGTCGGGCTTCGGGGACGAGGGCGCGCACATGGTGCCGCGGCCGTACATCGCCCAGGTGTTGGAAGCGCGGGTCTGTGAGATGCTGGGCCTGATTGACACAGAGACGAAACGCTCTGGTTACAATGGCTTGCTGCCGGCGGGTCTGGTTCTTTGCGGTGGCTCGACAGAGTTGCCCGGACTGAAGGATCTCGCTCGTCACACGCTGGACGTGCCGGTTCGCATCGGCACACCACAGGGGGTGACTGGTCTGAGCGATGCTGTGGATGGGCCGGCGTATGCCACCAGTGTTGGACTATTGCTGTGGGGACTGCGCCATGGCGAAGACGCTGTGATTCACACCAACGGCCATCGGCCGGCGGCCAACAACGCCCTCGGGCGCTTCCTCGGCTGGGTGAGAAGTGCCTTCTTCCCCCAGAGGGTTGAAGCATGAAAGTTGGTATGTTCGAAAGCTCAGGTTGCACGTTGGGGGTTGCAGGTTGCAAGCACGTCTTGAAACCTTCAACCTCTGACCTGCAACTGTACCACCTCCGAGAGGGGTTGGGCGGGAGGGCAGACCCGCCCAACCCAAACCTGCCGTCGAGTGACGGTCGGAAAAAGCGGGTTGCACGTTGCGGGTTGCAGGTTACAAGCACGCCTTGGAACCTTCAACCTTTAACCTGCAACTGTACCACCTCCGAGGAGGGTGGGCGGGAGGGCAGACCCGCCCACCCAGGAAACCCCCGGGGGTGTCGCGTTGGT
>JBHHTZ010000346.1:0-4899 GCA_046753605.1 Anaerolineae bacterium | reverse complement strand
GCGAGGCGCCTACGGCGGCTGCTGGTGCATGTGGTGGCGACTGACGCGGCGCGAGTTTGAGCAGCAGCAAGGCGAGGGCAACCGCCAGGCGATGAAGGCGATTGTGGAGTCCGGCCAGGTACCGGGGATCCTGGCATACGCTGCCGGCCAGCCTGTCGGCTGGTGCTCGGTCGCCCCAAGAGAGCATTACGGGTCGCTGAACCGTTCGCCGGTGCTGAAGCGGCTTGACGATACACCCGTCTGGTCCATCGTCTGCTTCTTTGTGGCTAAGGAGCATCAGAACCAGGGGATCATCTACGGTCTGATTCAAGGTGCGGTAGACTACGTGCGCAGCCAGGGCGGCAAGGTGGTGGAAGCCTACCCCACGGCGCCGAAGGGCCGGCGACTCCCGCCCGTATCGGTCTACATGGGGCTGCCGGCGGTGTTCGAGAAGGCCGGCTTCGTCGAGTGTGCGCGGCCTTCCCAGAGCAAAGTCGTCATGCGACACTACATCTAAAAAAGGGAGGCTGTCGTGAAATGATGACTATAGTCATCTTTTTTGTCGTCTCGGCCGGCATCGTCTACCTGTCGTGGCCCTCACTGCACAACCGGCGCTCGCACGGCTTCTACCGCTTCTTCGCGTTTGAGTCCATCCTCATTCTGATCCTGCTGAACGCAAAGCACTGGTTCTCCCAGCCCTTCGCCCTGCGTCAAATCCTTTCATGGGCGCTGCTGATAGGCTCGCTTTTCCTGGCAGTGCACGGCTTCCGTCTGCTGCGTGTGGTGGGGCAACCGGAAGGCCAGATTGAGGAGACGACACAGCTCGTCACGGTGGGGGCGTACAGGTACATCCGCCATCCCCTCTACAGCTCACTGCTGCTCCTGGGCTGGGGGGTGTTTTTCAAGGAGCCCTCGCTGGCCGGCCTCCTCCTGGCCGGCATTGCCACCATCTCTCTGGTCGCCACTGCCAGGGTTGAAGAGGCGGAGAATCTCCAGAAGTTTGGCAACGCATACACTGTGTACATGAAGGCCACTAAGCGATTCATCCCATTCCTATTTTGATCTACTTGATAAATTGATATATAAAGTGTATAATACTATCGAGGACCTGCGGCGCGGTCCCTGACAGTCGCCCTGGGGGGTGCAAGTCCTACCCCTACCAACCCACTCTGAATGCACCCGAGTCGAAAGGAGGTCGGTCGAAAGAAGAATAAATCAGCAGGAACATGTCGAAACGATATCTCCATGTCCCCCCAAGCATACAAGGAGAAACGCAAATGCGAAAGAAAGTGACCTTCGTTGTAGTCTTGACCCCCCTGCTCAGTCTGATGCTGGCCGGCGTCGCCCTGGCCCAGGGGCACGGTGGCGTACACTGGGGATACGAAGGTGAAGCGGGGCCGGAACACTGGGGCGACTTGAGTCCCGATTATGCGACGTGTGGTTCCGGCATGGAACAATCCCCCATCGACATTCCGGCGTCGGCGCCTGTCAATCCAGCCGACCTCGCGTTCAACTACAAGCCAACCGCCGTGACCATAGTCAACAATGGGCACGCCATCCAGGTCAACTACGACGAGGGTAGCTCGATCGAAGTGGACGGCATCACGTACAAGCTCCTGCAATTCCATTTCCACGCTCTCAGCGAGCACACCGTGAAGGGCGAGCACGCGGACATGGAGATGCACCTGGTACATCAGAACGCCGCCGGCGGCCTGGCAGTGGTCGGCGTGCTGATCAACACAGGCGCTGAGAACCCGGCCTATGCACCGGTGTGGAATCATCTGCCGGCTGAGGAAGGGGAACCAGAGACGATCAGCGGCGAGACCGTCAATGTGAACGATCTGCTGCCGGCTGACCGCAGCTACTACCGGTACAACGGTTCGCTGACCACGCCGCCCTGCACAGAGGGCGTGAAGTGGCTGCTGATGACCGCCCCGGTCGAGCTTTCTGAAGCGCAGGTCGCTGCCTTCGATGCGGTCATGTACGACGACTACCGGCCCGTGCAGCCGTTCAATGCGCGCGCATTCCTCCTGAGTTCGGAGGTTGCGCCGGCGGTAATGCCCACAACTGGCGGTGATCCGTTGGCGGCAGCGCCGTTTGGGCTGGTTCTGGCCGGCATGGCCCTCCTGGGCATCGGCCTGGCCATCTACGCTGTGCGCCGGCGTCAGCCGGCATAGCCCCGACAGAAGATCAGGCTCGCTCTGAGCCTGAGTCGCAAACATGGCCGGCGGGTGGCCCAATCCGCCGGCCATACTCAGTTTTGCCTCGCACCCAACGCCGAAAGACTACGGCGGATTTGCAAAGGAATGCCTTCTTCGCTTACAATTCGTTCCTCTCCAAATCCGCCGTAGTGCTGTTGTGTTCCGAAGCGAGACTACATAGATGGAACTTACCCTGACTCGCCGGCCCGGCACGCAAGTCGCCGTGACGTGCAATGGCCGGCCCTCCCACACATTCGACCTGCGCCGGCTCATCCCCGATGAGGACGTCGCCGGCCGGCCTCCCCACCCGCTGGCCGACGCCGTGGCCTACGGCCAGGCGGTCTTCCAGGCGCTGTTCCCGCCCGAGACGCCGGCCCGACAGGCGCTGGCGGATAGACCCGAGCGCATCCTGCTGGTCGCCACCGACCCTTCGACAAGCTCAGGGCAGGCTCTCCAGAGTGTGCCGTGGGAGTACGCCCACGGTCCCGAGGGCTTCGTCGTGTTGGACTGCCACTTCGTGCGCGGGCTGCCGGCCAACCAGCGCATCGACCCGCCGGCGCTGGACGGCGGGCTGCACATCGTGGCCGTACCCTCCAACCCGCTGGACGAGGAGGTGGATCGGCTCAACATCGATGGCGAATGGGTGCGCCTGACAGAGATCATCCGGGGCGTCCCTCACGCCATCCAGTTGGAACGGACACGCCCGCCGACGCTGGAGCAACTGCGGCAGTTGGTGGCCGGCCAGCGCAACCGCATCGTGCACTTCATGGGCCACGGCGGGCAGCACGAGTCTGGCGCGGTGCTGTTGTTTGAGAAGCGATATGGCGCTCTCCACCCTATGACGGCCCGGGACTTCACCCGCCGGCTGCGGGGCGCCGTGTTCCTGGTGACGCTGAACGCCTGCGTGAGTGCGACGCCCGGGCCGATAGAATTCAGCAACCTGGCGGCGGCGCTGGTGGCGCAGCGGGTTCCGTATGCGCTGGGTATGCAGTTCGTGGTGGCGGATGAGGATGCCCTGGCTCTCTCGCGCGTGTTGTACAGCGAGCTGGCGCGCGGCTCTTCCGTGGAGGAGGCGGTGCTGCACGCGCGCCTTACCCTGGCCGATAGCCGGCGCCGCTGGGCGGTGGGGGTGCCGGTGCTGTACACCTCGCTCAAAGCGCCGGCCCCTGGCTTCGCGCCGGTGGAGGGGACACCCCACATCGACGAGCATCAGCCCAGGCTGGAGGTGGACGCCATTCCCCGCGCGGAAGGGGCGTTCCAGGGGCGCATCGACGAGCTGAAGGAGATTGGCGAGCGCCTGACGGGGGACCGCCGGCCACGCATCCTGACGATACACGGCGGGGGCGGGCAGGGCAAGACGGCGCTGGCGCGGGAGGCGGTGGAGCGCTTCGCCCACGCCTGGCCGGGCGGCGTGTGGGCCATTACACTGGAGACCCTGCCCACGCGGGAGGTGTTCGCCGGCGAACTGGCGCGCTTCCTGGGCGTTCCCACCGGGGAGATAGCCGATCCGGCCGAGGTGGAGCGGCAACTGCTGGCGCGGCTGGGCCGGCAGCGGACGCTGATCGTGCTGGACAACGCCGAGACGCTGGTCCAGCAAGTGGAGGCCGGCGACGATGCCGCATTGGACCTGGCGCAGTTCGTCCGCGAGCAGTTGCCCGGCCCCCGGGTGAGCCTGTTGGTGACTTCGCGCGAGCACCTGGGGTGGAGCGGGGAAGTGGCGTTGGATTTGGGCGGTTTGGCGTCCCACGAGGGCGCGCTGCTCTTCCGCCAGAGCGCACCGCAGCGGGCCGATGTCGTCGAGATGTCCCTGGCGGAGAGGCTAAGCGAGAAGGTGGCCGGCCACCCCCTGAGCCTGCGCCTGCTGGGTGGGGCGTTCAATGCCAGCCCCATCGCGCTGCCGGCGTTTGTGGAGCAGCATGAGGAGCAGTTGATCCACGCCGAGGACCGCTACAAACGCGAAGACCACCGCCACCGGACATTGTACGCCTCGATTGACACCAGTGTGCGCTACCTGGATGATGACCCTTCGACAAGCTCAGGGCGTGGCCTACGGGACCTGCTGAGCGGGCTGTGGATCTTCCACGCGCCCTTTCTGCCCGAGGTGGCGGCACAGACCTTTAGGGTTTCAGAAACCCTAAAGGTCTCCGACGTCCCTGATCAATTGCACACTTTGTGGCGACGCGGGCTGCTGGAGCGGGAAGTGCATACTTTGTCCGACGGCAACGTGCTGCTGTACCGCCTGCTGCCCACGGTGCGCCCGTACGCCGAGAGATACATGGAACAGGCCTATGAGCGTGAGGCCCTGCTGGCGCGGTTCGGGGAGGCTTATGCAGAGCTGGCGCGCTTCGTCTACCGTGAAATGGACCGCAGCGCCGGCGCGATCCGCATCGCCCAACGCGCCCGCGAAGATTTGGATCGGGGGGTGGCGCACGTCGAGGGCGAGACGCGCGGTTATTACTTGCTGCACTGGGGATGGGTCCTGAAGCGGCTGGGCGACACGACGCGCGGGCTCGATCTGACGGAGAGCGCCCTGGAAATCGCCCGCGGTCATTATCAGCAGTTGGAACTGGAAGCCCTGAACAACATCGGCTTGGTGTATGACGCGCTGGGGGAGAAGCAGCAGGCGTTGGGGTACTACGAGCAGGCGCTGCCCCTCATGCGGCAGGTGGGGGACCGGGCCGGCGAGGCGACGACGCTGAACAACATCGGCGGGGTGTAT
>JBHHTZ010000345.1:0-4905 GCA_046753605.1 Anaerolineae bacterium | reverse complement strand
AGAGGAATGGGAGGGGTTGGTCTTTGGCTGGCGCATCTGTAAGGCTGTCAAATCGAACGCCATCGTGTTTGCGCACGGTACGGCCACCGTTGGAATCGGTCCGGGCCAGCCGAGCCGTGTCGATTCCATGAGAATGGCCGCATGGAAGGCCGGCGACAAGGCGCAAGGGGCCGTCATGGCCTCAGACGCCTTCTTCCCCTTCCCCGACGCCGTCGAGGAAGCGGCCGCTGCCGGCATCACCGCCATCATCCAGCCCGGCGGCTCCATCCGAGACCAACTGTCCATCGACGCCGCCAACGCCCACAACATGGCCATGGTCTTCACCGGCATGCGTCACTTCAGACATTAGAACAACCAACAACATGCAAGCAGAAATCATCACCACCGGAACTGAGCTTCTACTCGGCCAGATTGTGGACACAAACGCCGCGTACCTGGCTCGAAAGCTGGCCGAAATCGGCTTGAACGTCTACCGGAAAACGACAGTAGGAGACAACGAACTGCGGATTGCCGAAGCCGTGCGCAGTGCCCTGCGCCGTTCCGACGTCGTCATCACTTCGGGCGGCCTTGGGCCGACGGTGGACGATAAGACGCGTGAAGCGGTAGCAGCAGCCACAAACCGGAAGCTGATGCTCAACCAGGGCCTGCTGAAACACATCGAGGAATTCTTCAGGAAGCGGGGTCGTGAGCCCGGCGCGAACAACCGCCGGCAAGCCTACCTGCCCCGCAACGCCATCCCCATCCACAATCCCGTCGGCACCGCCCCCGGCTTCATCGTGAAGCATCAGAACAGCTACGTGATCTCGCTGCCCGGCGTGCCCCGCGAACTGTATCACCTGACGGAGGAATCGGTGATACCTTTCCTGCGCCGGGAGCTGGGCTTGCGGGCTATCATCGAAACCCGCGTCTTGCGCACCGCCGGCATCGGCGAAAGTAGCATCGACCGCCGGATTGCCGACCTGGAAGAATCGTCCAACCCGACAGTCGGGCTGGCTGCTCACGCCGGCTCCGTAGACATTCGCATTTCAGCCAAAGCCGACGATGCCAACGCGGCCCGCAAGATGCTGGACGAGATGGAAGACCGCGTTCGTGACCGGCTCGGCGATATGATCTACGGCAGTGGTGAGGAGACAGTCGAAGAAGTCGTAGCGGGGATGCTGGCAGATCGCGGGCTGAGCCTGGCGGTGCTGGAGACGAACACCGGCGGCCTGCTGGCCAGCCGGCTAACCACGGTCCCCCACGGCATGGAAGTGCTGAACCAGGCCCTGATCACGCCACCTGACCGGGCGCTGGCCTGGTTCCTGCCCAACGCAGAGAACCCGCCCATCACCTCAGCCCACACCGCCGAGGCTCTGGCAGCCAAAATCCGCGAGCAGGCCACGGTGGACGTCGGAATTGCGATTGTGGGAGACACTGATCCCGCTGTTGGGCCTTACAGCGAACGTACCGGGGACACGTACATCGGGCTGAGCACTTCCGCCGCGAACACGAGCCGGCGCCTGCGCATCGGCGGCGTCTCCGAAGTGGCCCGCACATGGGCGACCAACACAGCGCTGGAGTTGTTGCGGAGGCATCTTCTGGGATAGTCAGTCCCCCAAGAACATCCGCCAGACCACGTCGATGGCCTTCTTGTAGCCCGCGTAGAAGGACTCCGCGTCTTCGGCTGCAACCCCAGGTGATTGCTGAGCAATGGCCCGGCCAACGTCCCTGGCGATCTGCAGCTTGCGACGCACGTCGCTCTCAAACCACAGCCGCTCGAGTTCAGCCGGATCAGGCTCTTTGTACGGATA
This sequence comes from Anaerolineae bacterium, assembly GCA_046753605.1. Taxonomy (GTDB): domain Bacteria; phylum Chloroflexota; class Anaerolineae; order Epilineales; family JAANWY01; genus JBHHTZ01. Next base: position 3,115 of record JBHHTZ010000345.1, on the reverse strand, counting down.
GTCTGACATACAACCTCCTGGCGCCGCAGCGCAGGCGTTCCACCAATGACCCCCGCGGCGCGGACAGATGTCACGAGACGTAGTATACAGCCGGCGGGCGGCTCAGTCAAACCCCGGCCCACATCCCATTTGCGCAGTCTCTCCTATATGGACTACAATCCCCGCCACGAAGGCGGGGCTAACCCCATACGCGTCAACCTAAGGCGGGAGCGCCGGCCGAGTAGTGCCTTTAGGCGCGTATCGAGGCCAAGCGGCTTGGCGAGACCCGCTCCCTTGGTTTCGATACGCCCTTCGCTCCGCTACGGGCTACTCAGCCGGCGGTTGCTGGCCTCAGGTTGACGCGTATGGGGCTGACCCTCGCCTACACTGCTCCATATCTAGTCCGAGGAGAAGAGTATTTGAACACGACCACCCTGACCGTCATTCTCGTTGCTGCGGCCTTGGTCTTCGGCTATCTGAACGGATTCCATGACAGCAGCAACGTTGTGGCAACGGTGATTGCATCGCGCGCCATGCCACCCTACTATGCCATGGGACTGGCCGGCGTTGGAGTGTTCTGTGGCCCATTCCTGTTCGGTGTCGCGGTAGCTGAAACTATCGGCAAAGACATCGCTCCGCCGGATGCCCTCACCCCAACGGTGATCTTGTCCGCTCTTCTGAGCGCAATCATCTGGAACCTGATCACGTGGTGGTTCGGCATTCCCTCCAGTTCGTCCCACGCCCTCATCGGCGGCCTGGTGGGAGCAGTGGGTAGTCAACACGGTCTGGGCCTTATTCAGACCGCCGGCCTGACCAAAGTGCTCCTGGCACTGATCCTGTCGCCCATACTGGGCGCCGGCCTGGGATGGCTGATGATGAAGGCAATCATCATTGTTGCCCGGATGCTAGACCTATCACCTCGAATCAACCGGGTATTCAAACGTGGCCAAACTATCACAGCCACCATCCTTGCCCTCAGCCACGGCACAAATGACGCCCAGAAGACGATGGGGATGATTACGATGGCTCTGATCGCCACGGGTGCCATGCACACCTTCCAGGTGCCGCTCTGGGTAGTTGCATCGTCATCCGGTGTGATGGCTCTCGGCATGGCTACGGGCGGTTGGCGCATCATCCGCACAGTCGGTCACGGCATCTACCGCGTCCGTCTCGTCCATGGATTCAGCGCCCAGGCAACAGCGGCCGGCGTAATCCTCGGCGCGGCGCTGCTGGGCGGACCCGTGAGCACCACCCACGTGGTCAGCAGCGCGATCATGGGCGTGGGATCAGCAGAGCGAATTGGCAAGGTTCGCTGGGGTGTAGTGGAGAACATCTTGCTGGCGTGGGTCGTTACCGTCCCAATCACTGCGCTGTTGGCGGCCGCGCTGGTCCAGTTGCTTTCCCACTGGATGAGATAGGAATCACTTCGGACAGGGAGTATACTATGGGATTTGTGGAGCGCCTGCGACGGCGAGATGATAAGTTCCATGATCTGTTGATCGGGCAAGCACGGGTCACGCTGGAGGCTCTGGACAGCCTGGTCGAATTCATGGAGACAGAAGATGAAGCGGCCGGCGAGCAGGTACAGCGGGCTGAGAAAGAGGCGGACGAACTTCGCCGCATTCTCATCGACGAGTTAAACAACAGCTTCGTCACCCCGTTTGACCGCGAAGATATTTTCGCCCTTTCACGGGCCATTGATGACGTTCTGGACTACTCTGATACGACAGTTGATGAGATGCGCCTTCTGGAAATCGAGCCAACTTCGTACCTGCGGCGCATGACATCCCTGCTGCGCGATGCCGCCAATGAGATCCATCTGGCGATGCTACGCATCAAGGATCACCCTAACGTCGCTCTGGATCACGCCACGCGAGCGAAGGCGCTCGAAAACCGAGTAGAAGGCGTCTACCGCGAGGCCATCGCCGACCTGTTCAGCGGCCCGGAGGACATCCACCACGTCATGCACATGCTGAAACTTCGGGAAACGTACCGGCATCTATCCAATGCTGCCGACCGAGGGGACGAGGCTGCAAACATTATTGGAGACATCGTTGTGAAGATGATGTAGGCGGGAACGCGAGAACGCCGGACGGGGTACGAGTATCAGAGAATTCACGGAAACAGCCGTAACCGGGCGCTTCCTGACCCGTCCAACCTATTTGAGGCGTCGAGCGTCCGGGGGTCAACCCGGAAACGCTCAGCAAGGGCTTGGGCAGGGGCGCTTGTTCGGGCAGCTCGGCGCCTCGATCTGTCACTTTGTCACAGCAGAATGGGCGCTACCGAGAATGATTTGTCGGCCGCGCCCATTTTGTATGAGTCCACGTGGAATCCGGCCCAGCTCCTGTCAAGCCACAACAGGAACACGCTCCAGGTGAAGATGCCGGCGCAACGCCAGCCCCTCTTGTTCCAGGAGGTAGTCGCGTAGCCTTGCCCGTCCTCGGCTTATGCGCGATTTTACGGTGCCGACGGGCACGTTGGCGACCTCGGCGATCTCTGGATAGCTCAAGCCATGAATGTCGGACAGGACGATGGCCGTCCGCTGGTCCAGACTGAGCGTGTTCAGACCACACTGAAGCATCCGCCCCAGGTCCTGTCGCAAGACGTAGCTTTCAGGGTTCTCCGTCCTATCGGTGAAGGCCCGATGCGTGCCTGGGCCCACCAGCAGAGCTTCGAGGGAGCTGGTAGGCCGGCGCTGTTTCCGCCGAAGCTGGTCATAAGAAGCATTGGTGACAATACGCAGCAGCCACGCTTTGAAGGAGCCGCCGCGAAAGGTCGCGAGCGCCCGATATGCCGACAACAACGCCTCTTGAGCCGCATCGGCCGCGGCCTCTCGGTCGCTCAGGATGCGGTACGCCGCGTTGAAGAGCATCGACTGGTAAGCATCGACCAGCTCTTCAAAGGCTGCCGGCTCACCGTTCTGCGCGGCCATTACCAACTGTTGTTCGTCTCGTTGACAGCGTGCTTCCATCGATCCAACCTCTACAATACCCACATCGTAGCTACTCAACCTGGCGATTGATGAAACTTGAGAAAATAATCCGGTAATAGCGCGTTGCTTATCAGCCGGCGCCCGCTCATATGTCATTCCGAACGGAGCGTTAGCGGAGTGAGGAATCCCTGCTACCTTGCAAGA
>JBHHTZ010000344.1:0-4922 GCA_046753605.1 Anaerolineae bacterium | reverse complement strand
TTCTCACCATCGAAGGGCTGGCCGATGGCCCCCGGTTGCACCCGCTGCAGCAGACGCTGGCCGAGGCCGGCGGCTCCCAGTGCGGCTACTGCACCCCCGGCATTCTCCTGTCCGCCAAAGCTCTCCTGGACGAGAATCCGCAGCCCACGCGAGATGAGATTCGCCAGGCGATGGCCGGCAACCTGTGCCGCTGCACGGGGTATCAGGCGATTCTTGAGGCCGTAGAATTGGCGTCCAGAGGTGTGACGGATAGCCTCGCTGGAGCCTGGGCAGCGGAATCTCCGACACTCAGTCGGGAGAAAGCGTAGTTTTCTTCCTTGATGTTGGACGAGTGCACGAGGCAGGAGTACAATTCAGCGGTGGAGGACTCGATGAAGACCATCGTTAGGAGTGAGACAAGATGATAATTGAGGCATTTTACCTCAAGGGTGTGCGTGGCCTCCCAATCATAGACCTGAACTTCCTGGATTCTGTGACCGGGCAAGTTCGACCTCGAACGGTCATAGCCGGCAGCAACGGTACTGGCAAGAGCACCATTCTGGATGCCATTCATGCGTTGACAGCCTTGGTGCTCAACGAACAAAGACAGAAGCCCCCTGTGTGGCTGGTAAGTAACGGTTCAGAGACGTGGGTAAACCTCACAGAAGTGCCGGTCGGAACAACCGAATCTCGGTCTCTGATTCTCTACGCTGTGGATCAAAAGAAGAGCCTCTCCAGGGCAAATCAGGGCCGACCCGAATATCATGGCGCAATCACCTATGGTTGGACCAGGCGGCCACAGACCGAGCAAGGCTACGGTCCTGAATCTAAAGCGATAACCTGGCTGCGGCGGCGTATTCAAGCGGTCGAGCAGGGTGACGAGGGTCATGACACCCTCCCCAATACTCTCTACTTTCCCGCAGAAGATCGCGAACTGCAACCCAAACGCAAGGGCCAGGTCATCGCGGAGGAGGACGGGTATCGTTGGGCGTATCGCTTTTCAGATAGCCAAAAATGGGAAGGCTCACTGGAGAGCTTCCTGGTCGCGATGAACTACCGGGATCTCCTGGTTCAGCAGGAGGCGAGGGCTGGCGGAAGCAGCTTCCGACAATTCCTGAAGGTGATCAACCAGTTCTTGGACGGTAAGCAAATCGTTGGAGTTGACCGGAAATCCTTCCGTATCCAGGTCGAATCGGATAGTGGCAAGAAGTTTGACATCGACGAACTAAGCTCCGGAGAGAAGCAAATCATGCTGATGCTGGGTGAGATTCAGCGACGTATCCGCAAGGGTAGTATCGTGCTCATCGACGAACCGGAGATCCATTTGCACCCCGGGTGGCAGCGACTGCTGGTACGTGCATTGACCGATCTATGCGCTGAATATGATGCGCAACTGATTATCACCACTCACTCAGAGGAGATAGCCAACGCTGTTTACGAACACGAGCTGATCCTACTTGACGCCATCTTTGCCCTGGAGATGGCAGCATGACACGCTCTTTGTCGCTACGGACTATCTATGTTGAGGGAAATGATGACGTTGCTGTACTCAGTCGCTGGTTCCCGCATCTGGAGTTCGAAGCGGCGGGTGGGAAGGAGCAGGTACGGCGCCAAGTAGAGCGGAATCTTGCAAGCTACGGTCTCCTGGACCGGGACTTTACGCCAAACGCGGAAGTGGAAGCCAGTCGAGAGCCTCACAGTCGGGTCGTTGTAATGCGGCGATACACGATCGAGAACTACTTGCTGGAACCAACGATCATTGCTACAGCAGTGAGTCAACTGATCCCACATGCCGACGTAGATGAGGTCCGGATTTGGCTGGATGAGACCCATGCCCGCCAAGGCATTCACGAATGGGCAGAAGAGTTGGCTCTTTATGCTGCTGCAAACTCCATCATCTCCGACTGGCGCAACACGATCATGTTCGACCGGCAATTGGGCTTCTTGCGCTACTTCGGCCCATTACCACCTCTTTCCCAAGCCCAGGTCGTCCAGAGCCTTCAAAGGCGACTGATCTCTCTCACGGCAGCAGACCGAATTGAAGCAGTCCTGGACACACGATACGAACAGGTGATGGCAGACCTGGCAAGTTGGGATGGACTTCAGCGCTGGATCCATGGCAAGGTCTTAGTGGAGGACTATCTGTACCCGCAAGTCTTTGAGGCAACTGGACTCTCCCAATCCAGACTGCGTGATCTACTGATCTACTGATCGAAGCCGGCAGAAGTCGCCTACCGCTGGAGCTTCAGGAACTAGCTGAGCGGTGGACAAGGTAGAACGATGAAGTGTTTGGTGGCTTCTCTCTTCGGCCTACCGGTTTGATGAAATGGAGCGGGGCATGGCAACAGACGAGACCAAGAATCGCACGAACTTCAATTCCCACCTGATCCGTGGAACGTCCGTGGTCGGGCAGCCACTGGTGAAGGTGGATGCGATGGAGAAGGTCACCGGCCAACAGAAATATGCCGACGACCTGGCGCTGCCGCGCATGGCGTACGGCAAAATCCTCGGCTCGACGATGACGCACGCGAAAATTTTGAGTATCGACACCTCCAGGGCGGAGGCGCTGCCGGGGGTTTATGCCGTGATCACGGGCGAGGTGTTGCCCATCAAGTTTGGCATCCTGCCGGTCTCGCAGGACGAAACGGCGCTGGCCCAGGACCGCGTGCGCTACGTGGGCGATCCGGTGGCAGCCGTGGCAGCCATCGATGAGGAGACGGCGGAAAAGGCCATCGAACTCATCGAAGTTGAGTACGAGCCGTTGCCGGCCTTCATGAGCATCGAGGAGTCGCTGGCCGATTCGGAAGTGCAAATCCACGAGTACGCCGCCCGGGGGAATATCCACAAGTTCATCTCGCTGGAGTTCGGTGACATGGAGGAGGGCTTCGCCGAGGCGGACTACATCCGCGAGGACGTCTTCTTCTACCAGGGCGCCACACACCTGCCGATGGAGCAGCATGCTGCGCTGGCCCAGGCGCACCCCGACGGCAAGCTCACGCTGTGGTCGTCCACGCAGGTCCCCCACTACGTCCATCGCGCTCTCGCCAGGGTGCTCGAGATGCCTCCCAGCCGCATCCGCGTCATCGCCACACCGCCGGGCGGCGGCTTCGGTGGCAAGACCGATCCCTTCGCCCACGAGATCATCGCCTGCAAGCTCTCGCAGATCACGGGCCGGCCTGTCAAGATCGCCCTCACCCGCGAAGAAGTCTTCTACGCCCACCGCGGGCGTCATCCGGTGCTGATGTGGCTCAAGACGGGCGTCAAGCAGACGGGTGAGATCACCGCCCACCATCTGCGGACCTGTCTGGACGGCGGCGCGTACGGCTCGTATGGCGTGGCGGCGTCTTACTACACCGGCGCGCTCCAGACCGTCACGTACAAGATACCGCGCTACAAGTTTGAGGGCGCACGGGTTTTCACTAACAAAGCACCTTGCGGCCCGAAGCGCGGTCATGCCACCCCGCAGCCTCGCTTCGCCCTCGAGATTCACATCGACAAGATTTGCCACGACATGGGTTGGGACCCGCTGGAGTGGCGACTCGACAACCTGTGCGAGCCGTATTCGCAGACTGCCAACAAGCTGCGCATCACGACCATGGGGCTGGGTGAGTGTCTGGAAAAGGTAGCGGAGGCGTCGGGGTTCCGCGAGCGATACGGCGCGCTGCCGCGCGGGCGTGGCTCGGGCATCGCCGGCTCCAGCTACCTGAGCGGCGCGAACCTCCCCATCTACTGGAACAAGATGCCCCACAGCGGCGTGCAGCTCAAAGTGGATCGCGGGGGCGGCGTCACCGTCTTCTGTGGCTCCACGGACATCGGCCAGGGCTCGACCAGCGTTCTGGCGTACATCATCGCCGAAGAACTCGGCCTGTCCCCCGCCGACATCGCTGTCGTGACCGCCGACACGGACCTGACCCCAGTCGATCTCGGCTCCTACTCCAGCCGTGTCACCCTGATGACCGGTAACGCGGCCATCGATGCGGCGCGCAAGATCAGAGCACAGATTGCCGAGGTGGTGGCCGAGGAACTTGGCGCGACGCCCGACGGCGTTGAGTTCGCTGACGGGCGTGTCGTCTTGCGGGATGACCCCGGCGTCGGCCTGCCCTTCGTGAAGGCGGCGCAACTGGCCGAAGCGAAGTTCGGCACGCTTGGAGCTGTCGGGTCCTACACCCCGCCCAGCACGCCCGGACGCTACAAGGGCAGCGGGGTCGGCCCCACGCCGGCCTACTCCTACTCGGCCGCCGTCGTCGAGGTGGAGGTGGACGAAGAGACCGGCTGGATCCACATCCCGAAGGTCTGGCTCGCCCACGACATCGGGCGTGCCATCAACCCGGTGCTGGTCGAGGGGCAGATCGTGGGCTCGGTCTACATGGGGCTGGGCGAGGCGTTGATGGAGGAGCAGAAATATCGGCGCGGCCTGCACGAGATTCCGTCCATGCTGGACTACAAGAGCCCCACGTTTCTGGAGATGCCCGATGTCGAAAGTTTCCTGGTCGAGACTTTCGACCCGAACGGTCCCTACGGGGCCAAGGAGGTGGGCCAGGGTCCGCTGCTCCCCGTCGCGCCGGCCCTCGCCAACGCCATCTTCGACGCGCTGGGGGTGCGGATTGACGAGACACCCATCACGCCCGACAAGATTCTCAAGGCGCTGGAAGCGGGCCGCAAGGGCAAAGAGCCGCGTTACGGGCCGGCCAGCTTCCCCGACATCCCGTACCCGGAGCCTATCCGAGAAGAGCCGCCCGGCCTGGAGACCGATCCGGAGATGGTGCCGGCGCAGCAATTCCCGTTTTAGCATTATCGTCACGTGGCATAGGTTCGGGCCATGCTCGGTATTCCACCATCGTTTGAACTGACTGACAAGGATTTCTCTCCGACAGACTGCTAGCGCCCGTTTCGTGCCAGGAGTCGAGCAGCGGCGTCCACATCACCGTCCGTTCCGACCAGGG
>JBHHTZ010000343.1:0-4930 GCA_046753605.1 Anaerolineae bacterium | reverse complement strand
GTTGGGCCTGAAATGCTGCCTTTGCGTCCGGGTCAGCCAGCAGATACCATAGTGTGAGTGCCCCGACGATGGTGCCGATGGGGATGCCAGGCAACTGCAAGACCGCCAGCACGATTGCAGCGGCACGGGCCCACTGTTTCAGTCCCCACAGTCCCCAGCCTACGACCGCAAAAGCACCGCCGAAGACAAGGATTACCACGGCAGCAAACACCAGCGCTATCGTGGCGATTATGGCTCCGCCGGCATCCCCCGCATCTGACCATACCGCTATTATCGGGATGGTCATCGCGCACAGGCCGAGCATGAACAGGCCGGCCACGACAAAATGCCACACCGCGATAAGCGCCACGCCATCAGGTCTTCGCATGGAATTCTCCTTGGTCTAGCTTGAACTGAGCCCGAACGCGGCCAGAGCATCTGGATCTTTCCAGAGATACCAGATGATCAACGCGCCGATGACGGTGCCGATCAGGGGGAACATGAACAATTGTAGGATTGCCAGCACAATGGCTGCCATCCGCGCCCATGATCTCAGATTCCACAACCCCCAGCCAACGACGGCGGTGGCGACAGCGCCTGCGATGGTGAAGAACAGGCCAAAGGCCAGTCCAAAGACAATGCCCACTATGCCACGGTGATCGCTCAACACGCCAACGGGCACCCCACAGATGCCAAGCGTGAAAAAGGCGGCCAGGAACCAGTAGTAGACAGAAATGAGTTTTACTCCATCAGGTCGTTTCATGATTGTCCTCCTCCTTATGCTCAGTTATTCCAGCCGAACGGCGGTACCGCTGCACGTCACCATGAGCATGCCGCCGCTCCTGCCGAGTTGCAGGTACTCGTAGTCGAGGTCAACCCCTACGACTGCATCAGCGCCGCGCTCCTGGGCGATGGCCTCCATCTCCTGCAACGCGATCTCTCTGGCCGAAGCCAGTTCCTCCTCATACACGGCTGACCGACCGCCGATGATGTCGGTGATGCCGGCGAAGAAATCGCGAAAGATGTTGGCCCCCAGGATAGCTTCGCCGGTCACGATCCCTTTGTACTCAACGATGTTGCGGCCCTGAACGTAGGGTGTCGTTGTGGAGATCATGCTTGTGGTTTCCCTTCAATGTGCTGTTCCCAGTTGGCGCATGGCAGTTCACAGGATATGTACGCAGGACGGCCCCAACGGTTGCGGGCGAAGGGACAAGGTAGCTCTGGCGGGAAGGGCGGATTTGAGAGATTGGAGATTAGAGATCAGGGATTGGGATCCTGCCAGCGACAGGCCAATCCCTGATCTCCTCCGTTCGGCAAGGTCTCCTGACCGCCGCCGCACAGGCCATCGGTCGGGGGACCTCGCCCAACATCGGGGGGAATTGGAGTCTCGCTGGCGGCGAGCCAATCCCTGATCTCTAATCTCTGGTCTCGTAAGCGTACTGGTGTTAGGAAGCACCTCGCTCGCTGGACGCGCTGTTGAGCGAAGGCGACTCTGTGTGTTATCGAATGAACAGCGGCGCCAGCACCAGCGTGATTGTCGAGAGCAGCTTGATGAGCACGTGGAGGGATGGGCCGGCCGTGTCCTTCCACGGGTCGCCCACAGTGTCCCCCACGACAGCCGCGGCGTGCAGATCGGCGTAGGCGTCTTCGCCCGGATTCGCGGAGATGAATTCGTTCATGCCGCCGGCCTCGATGAATTTCTTGGCGTTGTCCCAGGCTGCACCACCGTTGTTCATCACCGTTGCCAACAGGATGCCGACGGCCGTGCCGATCATGAGTAGCGCTGCTTCGGCTTCAGCCTGAAGTATCACGCCGACCAGGATTGGCACGACGACTGCGAGACTTCCGGGCAGGACCATCGCCCGCAGCGCCCCTCGAGTGGTGATGTCCACACAGCGTGCGTACTCCGGTCGTGCCTCGCCGGTCATGATGCCCGGAATCTCGCGGAACTGACGGCGCACTTCTTCGATAATCTCCCCTGCCACCTTGCTGACGGCCTGGATGGCCAGGCTGCTGAACAGGAAGATCAACATGCCACCAATCATGGCTCCGGCGAATACTTCCACCTTGCCCAGGTCTACAACGTGGGATGCCCGCGCAATATCCTCAAGCTGCCCTCCCACAACGCCGGCTGCTCGCGCCTTGGCGACTCTTACCAGCGCCACCTTGTCCAGGTATGCTGAGAAGAGCAGGAAGGCTGCCAGGGCGGCTGAACCGATGGCGTAACCCTTGGTCAGCGCCTTGGTGGTGTTGCCGGCTGCATCCAGGGCGTCGGTGCCGGCCCGAACCTCGGCTGGCGCATCGCTCATTTCGACGATCCCGCCGGCGTTGTCCACGATGGGGCCGAAAGTGTCCATCGCAAGGATGTAGGCGGCGGTCATCAACATGCCCATCGTTGCCACCGCTGTGCCATAAACGCCGCCCTCCCGTGCTGTCAGGCCCGGTATGACCCCGGTCAGATGGGTGCCGGTCCAGAATGCGGAGATCAGCGCAACACTGATTACGATCACCGGCGCGGCCGTGTTCTCGAAAGCAATGGCAATACCTGAGATGATGTTCGTCGCTGTCCCTGTCAGCGATGCGTCTGCGATGGTCTTGACCGGTCGCCAGCGGGCTTCGGTGTAGTACATGGTGATGTACACGAAGGCCAGGCTGGTCAGCAAGCCGATCAGGCCGGCGACGAAGAACCACCACCACCCCTGCCCCAGCAGGAAATAGGTGCCGATGAACATCCCGACGGCCGACAAGAGCATCGACACGTAGTAGCCTCGATTCAGAGCATCCATCGGTTGCTCGCCTTCGCGATACTTGACCGTCATGATGCCAACGATGCAGGCGAGCAGGCCAAAGGAACGCACGACCAGCGGGAAGAAGATCCAGGCCGCATCCTGCGTCCGCAGATAAAGCGCGACTCCCAGGATCATGGCCCCGATGTTCTCAGCTACGGTGGACTCGAAGAGATCGGCGCCACGGCCGGCGCAGTCGCCTACGTTATCACCCACCAGGTCCGCTACGACAGCGGCGTTTCGCGGGTCGTCCTCGGGGATGCCGGCCTCGACCTTACCGACCAGGTCGGCTCCCACATCGGCGGCTTTGGTGAAGATACCACCGCCGAGCTGAGCGAATAGCGCTACGAAGCTGGCCCCGAAGCCCATGCCAACGATGAGGAAGGGGGCATCCTGGGGATTGCTAAGACCGCCGTACAGCAAGAACATCAGGAATACGCCCAGCAGGCTGAGGGACACCACCAGGAATCCCGACACCGCGCCTCCACGCAGCGCGACGATCATGGCCGGCCCAACGCCATCCCGAGCCGCGCTGGCTGCGCGCTGATTCGACTGGACGGCGACGTACATCCCGATGATGCCCGATATGGCCGACGCCGTGGCGCCTACCAGAAAGGCGATGCCCGTTCGCAGGCCCAAAGCCATTCCCGTGATGTTCGTCTCCGAGTATCGTTCGAAGAGACCAATCAAGATTGCGATGATAACCGCAGTGACAATGGCAAGCAAACCAATCGTTTGATACTGGCGTCGGAGAAACGCCACGGCGCCTTCGAAGATCGTCTCGCCCACGCGGGTCATTTCAGGTGTGCCCGTGTCCCGCCCCAGAACATCTCGGGCGAGATAGACAACGAAGAGAATAGAGATGATCCCCGAAATGGGGACTATCCAGATCCAGGTCATATCGGTTTCCTCCTTGAGTTGATGATAACGGTGTGCATCACATATAGTCACGTTGGCGATTCGCCAGCGCGGATGCCGGTGTTGTAGTAGCAGGGGGTGAAGGCAAAGAAAAGCCCCCTGTCCAGTCTGGTATCGCGCTTGTTGATATCAAGAGGTTGCATGTTATCTGAGGACGGGGCCACGGCCAGTATTTTAGCACAAAACGTCTGATATGCAAAGGGGCCTATGTGACGAACGTTATTCCAGGCGGGATGCGCTATGATCAGGAGCGCCGACTCGAATTGAGGCGCAGGTGGTCGCTGGCAGGTTGCTCCGGTGCGGACGTGGCGACCGCTGTTGCTCGCTGGCGGCCAGGTAGATGCCGGCCAGGATCACCCCGCCGCCGATGACTTGCAGAGGCGTGAAACCTTCGCCCAGTAGGATGTACGCCAAGATTGCCGCCATTACCGGCTGGCTGAGCAGGCCCACCGACACGAACGAGGCCGGCAGGTGGCCCGTGGCCCATGCGATGGCCGATACGCCGAGTACCTGGGAGACCAGCCCCAGCGCAATCATGGCCGCGTAGGTTGACGTGGGGTAGCCAACCAATGACCACCCCGCCGCTACGCTGAGCGCCGTCAGTGTGAGAGTTGCGCCCAGGTTGGCCAGCCAGATGTAGAACAGCGTATCCAGGTGATCTCGGGCGTGCTTCGTGACCAGGATGTAGGCCGAGTAGAAAAAAGCGGCCCCCAGCGCCAGCAGATCCCCCTGGCCGATGGCAAAGCCCCGGAAGAAGTCGTCGCCCATGACCAGGGCGGCCCCGCTCATCGCGGCCAGCAGACCGATGAGGAAGCGCCGGCCAATCGTCTCGCCCAGCCAGAAGTACGCCACCAGCCCTACCCAGATGGGCGTGGTGTTGGCAATGAGCGTCGCGTTGGCCGCCGATGTGAGCTTGAGGCTGGTGTTCCACAGGGTAAGATCGGCTGCGAAGAGGGCGCCGGCCAGCATGGAAACCGCCATCAGTCGTGGCTGCACTTGCCGAACCGCCAGGCGATGCCGGCGCCAGAAGAGCGGCGCGAGTACGGCGACGGCAATGCCGACGCGATAGAAGGCAATTACGCCGCCCGACGCATCGGCCCATTTCACGAAAATGGGCGCAAACGCGATGCACAGGGCTCCCAGGCCCAGAGTGGCGTAGGCTTTCATGGCTATCAACAAACAAACATTGCGTGTAACTACTCAGGCATGTCATTTCGACCGAAGGGAGAAATCCCTATGACGTCACT
>JBHHTZ010000342.1:0-4931 GCA_046753605.1 Anaerolineae bacterium | reverse complement strand
GGCGATGGCTGACAAGCAGTGCGCTGTTACCGGATTATTTTCTCAAGGTTCATAATCGGGCGCTGCTGTGTAGCACGGGCACTTCATGCCCGTGCGGTCGCCGGTTGAGAAGCAACGTGCTGTTACCCGATTATTCTCTCAAAGTTCATAAGCGGTTACTACAAGCGGCTAATCCGCTTGTAGTGAACAGTATAAGACTGACAGTGAGCACGGCCACACAGACCGTTGATCTGCCGGTCGGATTGCGTGCCGAGGTGCTTGACGGCGACGGCCAGCCGGTCGAGGCCGGCATAGCCGTCAGCTTCACGACCACATTGGGTGATATTCAACCAACCAGCAGTGCAACCGATGCCGCCGGCGTCGTCACCGCCACGCTGACCTCGACTCAGACCGGCACGGCCATCGTGACAGCCCATGCGGACGACACGCAGGGGGCGGCGACCGTCATCTTCACCCCCGGCCCACCCGAAGCAATTAATGTCGCGGCCGACCCGCCAGCAGTCGCCGTGGATGGCGGCCAGTCCCAGATCGTGGCGACCCTCGCTGACCGCTTTGGAAACCGCGCGGGGGATGGCATCACCGTGACGTTCGCCAGTTCCCTCGGCGCTGTCAATCCCATTACAGTCACAACGGTGGCCGGAAAGGCGACCACAATCCTCACATCGGGCCCCCTCCACGGACGCGCTTCGGTAACGGCGACTGTGGGGGCACACATCGGAACGACTGAAGTTGAGTTTCTCCCGGCTGATCTGCGCATCCTCAGCACCCACGGCCCGACCGGCGAAATCTCGCCTGGCACAGCCATGACGTACACCATTGCTTTCGAGAATGCCGGCGACGCAGTAGCCAGAGATGTCGTGATCACCGACACGCAGCCTGTGGGACTCATCGACACGTGGTACGAACCGAGTGGCGCCGCCATCACGATGACCCAGGGCACGAGCTACGTCTGGGCGGTCGAAGACCTCTCGCCGGGCGAAGGAGGAACCATCACCCTGTACGGCCGGTTCGATAGACATCGTCAATGGCCCATCAGCGAGTTCGTTGCAAACATCGCCAGGATTGGCAGCGCCACGGCCGAGGGCAATCCAGATGACAACGTCACCACTGCCGGCAACCTGATCTACACCGCCGACGTGTTCGTTCAAATGCTGGTAGATAACTCAGGCACAGACCTCCAACCGGGTGGAAAAATCAAGTATCAGGTCTTCTTGGGGAATTACGAGGCCCCAGCCCACGGACTCATCGTCACGAGCACGTTACCCGCTTTCACAACCCTGTGGAGGGAGACCAGCTACGAGATACCTGGTCTTACCCACGTTACGGACGACGAGTCTTCGGTGCAGGTGTGGCGGTTCGACGGCGCCGTGGACAGCCCAAGCTTCGGGAACTTCGCCATCTGGTTGAACATCGACGCCGATGCGCCGGGCGGTGCGATTCTTCGCCATCAGGTCGAAGTCAGCAGCAACACCACCGAGGGAAACTACACCAACAACCTCCAGGTGATCGAGCGACGGTTGCCAGGCGTGAATCTGGAGGTTTCGTTGAGGGGGCCGGCGACGGTCATTCCGGCGCGGATGATCACGTATACCCTGCGCTATACGAACACAGGCACACTGCCGGCTGAGGAAGTGCTCCTCGCGGACACGCTGCCTCCGGGCGTCTCCGTGATCGACGTTAGCCGGCCGGCCCGCATCGAGCCCGGCAGGATCGAATGGGACCTGGATAACGTGGCTGATGGTCAGTGGGGACAGATTGCAATCGTTGGTCGCGTGGGTGCAGATGTGAGGGCGGGACAAAACCTGCGCAACACTGTGGACATAACGACCACATCGACTGAGAGTTTCATCGGTGACAATACGTCAGCGACAGACACGTCGGTGGCGCCTGACGCTCCGGACAGCCTGACCCTGGGAATTGAGCCGACGACGATAGTCGCGGGGGCAGCAGTGCCCCTAACAGTTGTGGTTGCGGATCAATTCGCCAACCCGATCGCCGGACTGACGGTTGCGTTGACCACGACCGTCGGAAGCATCACGCCGACCGTGTTGACGACACTCCAGGGCGTGGCCACGGCGACGTTCACAGCGCCCGAATCGCCGGCTGAGGGGGACATCACCGCCACGTTCGGGGGCCTATCCGATGGGGCGCATGTCGTGATTGAGCCGGGGCCGGCCTCGAGCCTGCGCCTGGAAGCCACGACCAGATCATTGCCGGCCGACGGGCATTCAACCACCGTCATCCGGGCGTACGTCGCGGATCAGTTTGGAAACCCGGTGCAGGATGGCACGCCCGTGACTTTCGACACCGATCGCGGCACGCTTTACGGTGGTCAGACACGCCATGAGGTCGGCACATTCGATGGCATTGCCTCGACGATCCTCACCACCGGTCGCGCTCCCGGAAGGGCGGTCGTCATTGCCAGCGCCGGCACGGCCTTCGCAGAAATCGACATTGAGTTTGTGGAAGTTCCGCTGCGCAAGGTCTATCTGCCGCTCGTTGCACGGAGTGGGCGGTGATGTTGGTTGGGTATTGGGTGTTGGGTGTTGGATATTGGGTATTGGAGATTAGGGATTGGGGGGTATTTGGGATTTTAGTTCGTCTACGATAGTTGCGTAGCTGTCGGCCAGGCTGCCGGCCTGCTCCTCGTCGCCAGACTCAGCATATATTCGGAACTGTGGGTTGTCCGGGTCGGGCAGGATCAAGACCCGGTTACCGTCGTCAAGCCGGATTCTCAGGCCATCTATCTGGGGTTCAAGTTGCTCTCGATACTGCTCGTTCAGCAGCCGCATCACCGCGCCTTTGCTTTCCCACTGGCACGCCACCTCTCGTTTGGCGATGTGGTATTCGGGCAGTCTGTCAACGACGGCCGAAAGGGTTGTCTCCTGCATAGCCAGGAACTCCAGGAGCTTGGCTACAGCTATCAGCCCGTCAATGGCCGGCTGGAATGCCGGGAAGATGTAGTTGCCGGCCTCGTCACCAGCGAAGATCATTCCCTCGCCGGCTGCGACGCTCATCAGGTCCTGGGGATCGACCTTCGTGCGTGTGACCTGTCCCCCATGTTGCTCAGCGATGCGATCGAATGTGTGGGGTGCACTGACGGGTATAGCGATGGTTCCTCCGCCGGCGGCCTGCAACGAAAGCTCGGCCAGGGCGGCAGCGACGCCCAACTCGTCGAGAGCCTGCCCTCGATCGTCTACCACGAAAATCTTCTCGCCGCCAACGTCTAGTCTCACGCCGAGGTCGGCGCCAACGGCCTTTGTGATAGCTGCCAATCGCTCGATGTGCCGCCCCAGCTCTTCGCGGGGAATTGACATCTTGCTCTCCTCCAACTGGGCGTTGAGCGCGACCACATCGCACTGAAGATCGCTGAGAATCGCGGGCAGGACGAGAGCGGGCGGGGCATTTGCATAGTCCACCACGATGTGGAAGCCGGCCTTGCGAATGGCATCGGCATCGACCGCGGCCATGAACCCTTCTGTGTATCGCTCCTGCACCAGCGGTGCGTAGTTGATGACCCCAATCTCATCCAGGTAAACGCGCCGAAAATCCTCCCGGAAGAAAACCTGTTCAATCTTGCGCTCGACCTCTTTGCTCAAATTCAGGCCGTTAGCATCGAAGAACCGGATGTCAACCACCCGATTGTCGTACGGCGAAAGGCGAACGTGAACGCCACCAGCCGCGTCGGTGATGCGCGTGTAGTATCTGGCGACGGGAATGGGCATCGAACGGACGTCGGCCGCGTTGACGCCGGCCGAGGGCAGGCCGGAGATGATCCCTCGCTTGATCATGCGCGGGCTGCGATGAGGGTCGCGGTTCACAGTAACCGTTGAACCCTTGGGCACGGTCGCACCAAAGGCGGCCCCCAGACGCGCAGCAAACTCGGGTGTCAGATCAACATTGACCAGCCCCGTCACACCGTAGCGACTGAACAAGACCTTGCGCCCCTGAGATCCCCAGATGATGCTGGACTGGATCGTCGCCCCGGACACCACCTCCTTGCTCGGCCAAAGCTTGACATCCGGCTGAAGCACAGCCGCCTCGCCCACGATGCTCCTGTCGCCAACCACCACGCCCTCAAACAGGACCGCGTTGCTTTTCACGTTGACCTGCCGGCAAATGATAGCCCCACGAACTTCAGCCCCTTCGCCGATGTACGCATTGCGCCACACAATGCTGCGATCGACGTGAGCCCGGTTGTCGACTACCGTGCTGTTGCGAATCACCGCCGGCCCATGTATCACCACATCGCCCTTGATTCTGACACCCTCGCCCAGGAACATCGGTCCGTATAACTGAGCGTCCGGGGCGATTTCAACATCCTCTTCGGTCCAGACGCTGCCGCCGATATGCTCGCCGATTTCGTCCGTCAGATTCACGCGACCTTCCAGAATG
Source organism: Anaerolineae bacterium (assembly GCA_046753605.1). GTDB lineage: Bacteria > Chloroflexota > Anaerolineae > Epilineales > JAANWY01 > JBHHTZ01. The sequence goes on along the minus strand of JBHHTZ010000342.1, from coordinate 536 downwards.
TCAAAACTGGCGCGCATGTATTCCTGTATCGTGCCCACGTCGGTCCAGTACCCATCGGCGACATAGCCGTACAGGGGCTGGCCGGCTTCGAGCAACTTCGGAAAGAGGTCCTGGCTAAAGTCATACGGCTCACCGTCCGGGATGTCTTCCAGTACTTCAGGTTCCAGCACGTAGATGCCCGTGTTCACTGTGTCGGAAATGACCTCGCCCCAACTGGGTTTTTCCAGGAATTGCTGGATTCGGCCGTCATCGTCTATCATTACGACACCGTATTCCAGCGGATTCGGCACACGATAGAGCACCTGCGTGGCGATGGCGCCCTTTTCCTTGTGGAAGTTCAGCGCTGCCTGTAGATCGAAATCTGTCACCGCGTCGCCGCTGATGACCAGCACGGTGTCGTCCAGATACGGCTGTGCGTTCTTGACGCTGCCGGCTGTTCCCAAGGGAATTTCTTCAACGGTGTAGCGAATGCTCATGTCCCGCTCACTGCCATCGCCGAAGTAATCCTGGATCAGGTCGGCCATGTACTGGAGCGT
>JBHHTZ010000341.1:0-4931 GCA_046753605.1 Anaerolineae bacterium | reverse complement strand
CTGCTATACTAGCCATGTGACTAGTATGTCATATAGCTAGTACGTCAAATGACTAAACGACTAGGAGATGGGATGTGCTGGACTACATCTATCCCGAGGAAGAACAGCGCTTCTTCACCGACCGGGAACGCCATCTGGCCTTGCTGGCTTTGAGCAAGGATTTGCTAACCCAGGGTACGCGCAAGCACCTAGCCTTCAGTGGCTACCGCCGTGTGGGCAAGACGGTCATGCTAAAGGAGTTCCTTCGTCGCCATCTGGCTGAAGAAGAGGCTAACCGCGTGGCAGTAGCCTATCTCGACCTCCCACGGCTGGCCTTTACGCCGGAAGCCTTCGCCGTCCAATACATTGGCAGTCTCCTCTACTGGCTTGGAGAGCGGAACGATAAGCGGATCGAGCCATACTTCGACCCCGTCGTCCAATTGACAGTCATCGGGCATTATGGCAGCCAGGCTTTGTCTGACCACCTGCGTACTTTCCATCAGGAGCTACAAAAGGAAAAGCCGGACCAACATCTACTACTGGAGATGGCTTTCAACTGGCCCGAGGTCTGGGCGCGGGCTCTGGATTGCCATGTTATGCTCATCCTGGACGAGTTCCCTGAGATCCTGGCGTTGAATAACTACCCCCAAATCCGCGACATCATCGCTCTCTTCCGGGCCGTGCTCCAAGCTCAGTCACGGGTTTGCTACGTCGTAGCTGGCTCCATGATCAGTCTCATGGAACGTATCTTCCTGACAGTCGATTCGCCCCTCTTCGTTCACTTCCAACTGGAGGCAGTGGGCCCCTTCGGGCGGGAGGACAGCTACAAATTGGCACGAAAACGGCTGACCGCTCTCCAGTCCTCGATCCCGCCCGAGGTACTGGCGACCATCCATCAGGTAACGCGCGGACATCCCTTTTACATCTACTCCTTGACCATGCGTGTGTTGGAGATGGTCTTCCTCCTTCACAAGCCTCTCGATCCACAGACGGTGCAGGAGGCCTTCGTCCTGGAAACCCTGGAAACTACCGGGCGCATCTACAACCTCTGCCGCTATGTTCTGGAGGATTCGCTCCAGCGTGCCCGAGGTGAGACCATCCCCCAGGCGGCCCTTCAGATTTTGGCTCGGGAGACGGAGGGCCTCACCCTGGCTCAACTGGCTCACCGCCTAAGACGGCCTAGCGGGGCCATCCGCCAGGTACTCAACTGGCTCATCGAGGTGGACCTGGTCGAGCAGCGGGAGGACAAGACCTACGTTTTTCAGGATCCAGTCCTTCAGTTGTGGGTTGCTTTCTACTACGCTGGGTTGGAGTTGACGGCCATGCCCCGCCAGACAGTCCTGGACCAACTGGTGGCCGAGTTGATGGAGAAATACCAGCGGGTCACGAGCGAACTGGGACTGGCCAAGGAAAGCCAGGTGCGGGAACTGCTGCAACGCTTCGCCGGCCAGGAAGTGGACGGGGCCTTGCTGGGCTTGTCTGAAAGTGTGCGCCTGCCCACCTTTCGTCGAGTAGCTGCCTATCGTTCTGCGGATGGGCAGATCGAAGTGGATGCTCTGGCCGAGGCCGGCGCTGAGCCCGGTCGAAGTGGTGGTGAGCGATGGGCAGTGGAGATCAAGTGGCGGAGCAAGCTGAGCGGGATCAAGGAGGTACAGAGGCTGGTGCGTGCAGCTCAGATGCTCTCGGCCCGGCCCTGGTTTATTTCCCGGGCAGGATTCACCCCAGAGGCAGAGGCATATGCCCGACGGGAAGGGGTGATGTGTTCCAGGGAGGATGAGATCAGAGCCCTGGCGCGAATCGTGGAGAAGCAGTGGCAACCCCAGTAGATCCAATTTCGCTCAGCCTGGATTGCCAATCCTGTGGTTAGCCTGACCGAACCATCCAGGCCCAGACGGGGGTCTGACGATCCCCTTTGAACGAGATTTGGATCTACCGAACCCGGAGATCGGGGCTGAGAATTTTTGTCTGGTCGGCGGTCGTGAGCGACGGCCGACCTTTCTTGACAGGAAAGTTTGACTATGCTAGACTTCGGCGCACTGTGACATCCGCCATGTGCTGCCTTGCCCCATCAGCACATACCTGGAAACTGGAATAGGGATCCCCCGGTATGACGAGAAATCAATGGCTTTTGACAATTGGTGCAGTGGTTGTTGTGTCTATTCTGGCGATTGCCTGCGTCGCCTTCCTGGCCGTGGGCATGTTGGCCAATCGGAATGCCGGCCCGGTACAATCGGGACCGGCAGGCCAGCCGCCGGCCCAGGTGACAGCCGCCCCTGAGCAAGCCGAACAACCCCCGTCCGTCCCCCAAGAATCCTCACCGACGGAAGAGCCAAAGTCCAGTGAATCGGCCCAGCCCCAGGCACGGGAGACAGGCGGGACACTCGTCCTGGTAGGCGCAGACCCGGCCACGCTCGATCCCCATCTGGTGACCGACTTCGAGTCGGCAACCTACATCGTGGAAATCTTCAGCGGCCTGGTTAGCCTGAACCCCGACCTGGAAATCGTCCCCGATCTGGCCGAGAGTTGGGATGTCGATGAGACTGGCACTGTCTACACGTTCCATCTTCGTCAGGATGCTCAGTTCCACGATGGCCGGCCGGTGACGGCTCAGGATTTCAAGTGGTCCTTTGAGAGGGCGCTGGACCCGGCAACGCTATCGACTGTCTCCAGTCTGTACCTGAACGACATCGTCGGCGCTTTGGACAAACTGGAGGGCCGAGCCGACGAAGTCGAAGGGATCAAGGTCATCGACGACCACACCCTGGAAATCACCATCGATGCGCCCAAAGCGTATTTTCTTGCGAAGCTGACGTACCCCACAGGTTTTGTGCTGGATCGTGATAACGTGGAGAGTGGTGGACGAACCTGGACCGATAAGCCGAATGGCACTGGCGCGTTCCGGTTGCGCGAATACCGCCTGGGTGAAGAGATTGTCCTGGAGCGCAACCCCTTCTACTACGGCGAGCCCAAGCCGGCCTTGCAGCGTGTCCGCTTCCTGCTCAGCGGCGGATCGGCGATGATCATGTACGAAAGCGGCGACATCGACGCCACACCTATCGGCCTGGCAGACATTGAGCGCATTCTGGATCCGACGGACCCGCTCCACGATGAGCTGACAGTTGTAGCGCCCACACTATCTACATTCTATGTCGGGTTGAACAACAGCATACCGCCCTTCGACGATCCAAAGATACGCCAGGCATTCAACTACGCTATCGACAAGGACGTGCTGGCGAACGTAGTCCTGCGTCGGACTCGCGTGCCGGCGGAAGGCGTTCTTCCCCCCAGGATGCCCGGCTACAACCCAGACCTGAACATCTACGACTTCGATGTTGAGAAGGCGAAGCAACTCATCGCTGAATCCAAGTATGGCAGCGTAGAAAACCTTCCAGACATCACTCTGAGCACGTCGGGGGCCGGCTCCGAGCCAGGTACGGTAGCCACCGCAGTGATCGGCATGTTGGAGCAGAATTTGGGCATCAGCATCTCGGTCGAGCTCATTGAGTCGGCCGTCTTCTTGTCGGAGGTGGGCGATGGCAACTACCAGATGTACGTGCTGGGGTGGAGCGCCGACTACCCGGACCCGCAAGATTTCCTGGACATTCTGTTCTACAGCCAGAGCGCCAACAATCACATGAACTACTCGAACCCCGAGGTGGACCGTCTTCTTGAGGAAGCGCGAGTCGAGCAAGACAGCGACAAGCGGGTGCAACTGTACCAGGAAATAGAGCGCATGATTGTGGAAGATGCCCCCTGGATTCCGTTGTTCCACAACGCCGAATACTGGCTCACCAAACCGTACGTGAAGGGGATGGTGTACCCGCCGGCGGTGGTGCCGCGCCTCAAGTATGTCTGGTTGGAGAAGTGATGAATTTGGTTTTTGATCGCCGAAGGTCTTCTTTTGATCGCCGAAGGTCTCCTGACCGAGGCGAAAAGGGCTCGGTCGGGAGACCTTCGCCCATCAAGGGGCCTTCGCCCATCATGTGGCTGGAGAAGTGATGCAATACCTGCTTCGCCGCCTGCTGTGGCTCCCCGTGTTGCTGGCGATCGTGATCCTGATCACGTACGTCCTGGGATTGTACGGGCCAGGCGATCCCGTCAAGATCGCCATGGGGCAGCGATACGACCCGGAAACCGCCGCTCGCGTGCGCCATGAGTTGGGTCTGGATCGCCCCTTCTTCATCCAATACGGCGACTACGTGTGGGGACTCCTGCACGGCGACCTGGGGGAGTCGATTAAGTACCGCCGGCCTGTCATCGACCTGCTCAAGTCCCGCCTGTGGATTTCGTTCCAACTCAACGCCGCCGCTCTGGCGCTTGGTATTCTCATCGGAATCCCCCTCGGCGTGGTGGCAGCGGTGAAGCACCACACCTGGCTCGACTACACCATCGTCAGTGGCACGGTGGCCGGCATATCGGTCCCCACATTTGTCACGGCCCCGATCCTCCTCTGGTTTCTGGCAGCACGTTTTCGCGTACTGCCACCCGGTGGGTGGGGCGGCCTGTTCAGCAGCCGAGCCATCATGCCCGTTGTGGTGATGTCTACCGGCGTCATCGCCGTGTTCGTCCGGCAGACTCGCGCCAATATGCTCGAAGTGATCGGCCAGGACTACGTGCGCACGGCCCGGTCCAAGGGCCTGTCGGAGCGGACGGTTGTGATGATTCACGCTCTGCGCAATGCGTTGATACCGCTGTTCACCATCTTCGGACTGATGGTGGGCGGGCTGGTCGGCGGCACGTTCATTGCCGAGGTGATCTTCGGGATCCCCGGAATTGGCCGGCTGGGCGTCGAGTCCTTCTTTGCCCGCGACTACCCGGTCATCGTGTCGCTGACCATTCTGATCGCCACCGCGTACGCTCTGGCGAATCTGCTCGTGGATTTGGGGTATAGCGTCATCGATCCTCGAATCCGGTACGGGTAGCGATGGCGATAGGGATAGCGATAGCGATAG
>JBHHTZ010000340.1:0-4967 GCA_046753605.1 Anaerolineae bacterium | reverse complement strand
GGTCGCTCTTCGTCCAGCGCGGCGTTGACGATGATCGGCGTGGGGTCGTCGGCGGTAGCCAGTTGCTCCGCTAACCAGGCCGGCTCGCCGGCGAACCCGCTGTCCCTGAGATAGGCGTAGATGTTGGGCAGCCCCAGTCCAGAGCATATCCGCTCGCAACTGACATGCTCGAACTCGCCCTGGAGGTAGCGCAATAGCTCGATCTCGAACAGATTGGTGGGGGCGAAATCGGTGTGGCCGCCTTCGGAAGCGTGGGCCCGGTAGCGAGTCCCGTCCCAGGTGAGGTACGCCTCTCCCAGGCCGGTGCCCGGCGCGATCACGGCGATGGCTCCGCCGGGGGCCGGCTGTCCCTCGTTCAGCGTGTGCAGGTCGTCCAGCTCCAGGGAGGGAACGCCGTGGGCGATAGCATCCAGGTCGTTCAGCAACCGGACGGACGGCAGGTTCAGCGCGGTCTGAAGTTCCGTTTCGTCCATCACCCAGGGTAGGTTGGTGACGGTGGCCCGGCCACCCATCACCGGGCCGGCCACGCCGAAGCTGGCCTGCTCCACCGGCAGGCTGACCTGGCCCAGGAACGCCTGCACGAGCGCTTCCAGGCTGGGGTAGTCGGCGCTGGGATAGGTCGCCTCCGCCAGCGGTGCGCGCGGCCCTGCTTCGGAGGAGAAAACCGCCAGATTTGTTTTTGTTCCACCGATGTCGCCGGCAAGTAGCATGATAATCTCCGCATTTGTTTGATTCTCGCTGTGGACATTCAGATGACGGTTTCGGTTTTGTCTGGTTTCGCCGTACCAGGCGGGCAATCTCTATGTCATTCCGAACGCAGCGCCAGCGGAGCGAGGAATCCCTGGAACCGTCCAAGAAAGGGCGAGATCCATTGGCAATGAGGCGATAACCGTACGGAAGGGAATTGACTGCTTTTCCAGCGAAGCCAACACATCCGAGTGCGGTCTCAGGGATTCCTCACCTTCGGTTCGGAATGACATATGCGCGTAGGCACAGACGCAACACCTCCGCCACGCTCCAGGCCTGGGCGATACACCCGCGTGGCGTGAAGGGTGGATCGCCGTCGAAGATTTCGCTGATGCTGCCCACGCCGTGATTGGCCAGTTGGTGAATCAGCGGCTGCAGGAAAGACCGCGCCAGCTCCGGATCGCGGTAGACCCGCAGGTGGGCGCTGACGAAGGGGCCGATCAGCCAGCTCCACACAGTTCCCTGATGGTACGCGCCGTCCCGCTTGTATTGATCGCCGCCGTAGCGCCCGATGTAGGCCGGCTCCTCCCGCGCCAGACTGCGCAGCCCGTGGGAGGTGAGCAGCCGGCGGGCGCACACATCCACCACGGCGAGCTGCTGCTGCTCATCCAGCGGGCTGTGGGGCAGGGAGACGGCCAGCAACTGATTGGGGCGTAGGCTGGCGTCGTGTCCCGCTGGCCCGTCCAGCACATCGTAGCAGTGGCCGGCCTCTTCGTTCCAGAATCGGGCGAAGCCGGCCCTCGCCTGCTCCGCCGCTGCTTCGTACGCGCTGGCCGGCCTCCCCAACTGGCGGGCGAAGTCGGCCATGATGCGCAGAGAATTATACCACAAGGCGCTGATTTCTACAGGTTTGCCGATGCGCGGCGTCACCACCCAATCGCCCACTTTGGCGTCCATCCAGGTCAGTTGCACGCCGGCCTCACCCGCGTAGACCAGGCCGTCCTGCGGGTCCACGTGGATGTTGTAGCGCGTGCCGCGCTGGTGCCAGTCGATGATCTCCTGCAACACCGGAAAGAGTTCTTGCAGCAGTTGCTCATCCTGGGTGGCTTCGTGGTAGGCGCGGATCGCATCGAAGTACCACAGGGTGGCGTCCACGGTGTTGTATTCGGGCTTCTCGCCGAGTTCCGGGAAGCGGTTGGGCAGCATGCCCTGATCCACGAAGCGGGCGAAGGTGCTCAGAATGCTCCGCGCGACGTCATGCCGGCCCGTGGCGAGGGTCAGGCCAGGCAGGCTGATCATCGTGTCGCGCCCCCAGTCGCCGAACCAGGGGTAGCCGGCGATCACCGTGCGGCCCTGCGGCTGGTCGGGCAGGGGGCGGCGGACGATGAACTGGTCGGCGGCCAGAACGAGGTGTTCGATGTCCGTAGGGGCGGGTGCAAGACCTGCCCCTACGAGTAATCGCTGCTCGTATGCCTGGCGCGCGGCGTAGGCTGACGCCCCGTCGAGGTTGGGGGATGGCTCGGTGGTGGCGACGAGAGTGCGGGATTCGCCTGGTTGGAGGGTGGCGCGGAACGTGCCGGCGTGTAGGTGATCTTCGCGCGCATCCAGTCCCCGGTAGTCCTCCACGCTCAGGAAGAAGTCGCGGTACCAGTCGTGTTGCGGCGCGGCCTCGGCCTGATCGCTCATGAGGTAGAAAGGTGTCGCTCCGTCGAAGGCAACCACCCGCAGGCCGTGGGGCGCCGAATCGACCTGCATCTGCCAGTCGCCGGCGTGGGTGGCGCCGTGATGGTCGCGGTAGTTGACCAGGGCCTTCACCTCCAGCGTGAGCGGCGCGCTGCCGCGGCGCAGGTCGTAGCGGATGTAGGTGGTGTTAGCGCCATCTTGCATCCACACACGCTTCTCCAGCAGGGCGTCGGCGCAGGCGAAGGTCCAGACGGGGGTCGTGCCTTCCAGGTGGAAGCGCTCCAGGTGGCGGAAGCCGGCCGGCTCCACTGCGCCGCTGGCCCAGCGGTTGGCGTGCAGCGGGTAACTGCGGCCATCGTAGGTCACCGTCTCGTCCAGCTTGGTCACCAGCAGCGTGCGACCCAGCGGCGGCTTGAGGGCGGCGACGAGCAGGCCGTGGTAGCGGCGGGTGAGCAGGCCGGCCACGGTCCCCGAGGCGTAGCCGCCGATGCCGTTTGTTACCAGCCACTCGCGGCCGGCCGCAACGTCCGGGCGGCCGGACACCTCACGCCCAAAATCAATCATAGCATGACTCATTTGGAAATGAATGGGCCGGGCGCTGATTGGCCCGGCCCGTGCCTGAAACAGATTGCCGATCAGAAGGCGGCGTAGACCAGCGCCACCACCAGGCCGAAGAGCATGTGGCCTATCAACTGGCCGGCCATCGTCATAGGGCCGGCGGCGATCTTGGGTGGGCGGGGGTGCATGCGCATCATCATGGGCATCATCACGATGGCCACGACGGCATGCACGACGCCGAAGATCAGACCCCACAGCCACGTTGCCCGGCCAATGCCCTGACTCCACGCGAAGGCGTAGATGAGGGCGAACACCGCACCCAGCATGAGGTGGACCACCCACCCCATCGCGGATTTCAACCACGCCGGCGGGGTCGAGTCCGCTGGCCGGCTCGTCGAGGATGAGCAACTCCGGTTGGTGCAACAAGGCACGGGCAAGCCCCAGTCGGTGGAGATTGCCCACCGAAAGCACTCCCGCTTTTCGATCCGCGTAAGAGGCGAGGCCCAGGCGCTCGATGACGAGGGGCGTGGCGCTCCTGTCCGAAAGCCCCTGCAGGCGGCGGGCGATCTCCAGGTTTTCCCTGACGGTCAGTTCAGGATAGGCAGCCGGCGCGTTCAGGCCGAGGAAGCCGTGGATTTCCCCATGCCGCACGCGCAGGCTGACCGAGTCAACGGCGCGCACCTGGCCAAAGGATTTCGATAAGCCACTTGTTTCGATTGCGAAACTCATCCTGCCCCTTGTTTACTCACACAACCACCCGGCTAGACCCAGTTGCGATACTCAATATTTGCAGTGCGGGCGCCGGCTGAGAAGCAACGCGCTGTTAGTGGAACCTTCGCTCGATATACATCGTCAACAGCTCCGAAGAAGTCTGTATCTGGGTCAAGACACAGAATCCAAAAGAGGGCCATCGAGCCGGAATCTTTCAGCGCCTTGGCTGCCTTGGGATATCCGATGTCAGGCGGTATCTAGTGAAATGCTTCGGCTGAGATGACAAGGTCAAACGCTCCCTCCTCAAGTTCCCAATCTTCGAACGAGATGTTTTGCACTGCAACGTCTGGATAAGCCCGGCAATTCTTGACAGCCAGGGCGGCAAGTCACGCTCCTAATTCTATGCACAGAATTCTGTATCCCCGCCTGGCAAACGCAACCGTGGCATTCCCCGGACCACAGCCAATCTCCAAGATTCGTCCAGAAGTTGGGATTTCCGAAAGAGCAAGAACGTCCTCGACAAGCTCTTCTGGACAGCCTGGGCGAACCTGGTCATAGAGCTCGGCTACTTCGTCAAACGTGGTTCGTGTACTTCTGTCAATCGCCACTTCGCCCCATCTTCTCTCTTCGAGATTGGGTTGCTGCCTTTGTATTCGGTTCCATGATTGCTCCACGCGGAACGGGCGATTCTCCATGACCCATCCGCCTGTCGCTTCAGGATATCCAGCCAACTCCCCGTAGTCACGGCCCCACGGCCGCCAGCCTGTGGAAGGGTGCTGATCCGGTAATGACCACGCGCGTATGCCCAACTGCCTGCGATGACCACTTCCACGACCTCGACGCCAGCGTCGATGGTAATCTCGTTCAGTTCGTTCTCGAGAGATGACCGGATCGCCTCCCAGCCGTTAAGCGGCCGGCGGCTCGGGCTCTCACATTTCGCAGAATCCTGGCAGGCCAGACACTTCCGAGTTTGGCGCTCAATAGTCAGTCCGCTCCGGCGAGTTGTTAGCCCGCTCCCTCTGCGGACACTTCCGATTCTGGGCCATCCCCCGTGCGCTCTGAGACCGCTGCCCAGAACTCGTCCGACGACATCGCTTTCCCTGGGGGCAAATTCCAGGGTGAACCGAATACGACCACGCATTGACTAGAATCATAGTCGGAATTATGGTTCTGTCAACGCGCCAGAGAAGTTTCCTAAGATAAGGAGCAGGCTAACCGGCTGAGCTCACCCGCCGGCGCGGCTCTGGCAAGGCCGGCCTCAACCACCCCCCAAAACGTTGTTTCCCCAGCCAGCCGGCCTGTTCGCGCCCAGACAGCGCGGTCGGGTG
>JBHHTZ010000339.1:0-4976 GCA_046753605.1 Anaerolineae bacterium | reverse complement strand
GGGCCGTGTGGTATCTGTTTTCGCGGGAGCGTCGCCGGCGTCTCGATGAGGGGTTTCAACGGGCGGCCATCGTGATCAGCCTGGCGTTCGTTGTGGTCGGTGCGGCGATCTTCGTTCGAGCAATGATCGGCGCCGGCCAGGGAGCCGGCCAGGCCCTGTTCATGATCGTCGTCGGCCTGGGCCTGGTCGCGTATCAGCGCTGGGGACGATAAATGGCCAATCGGGAAAAGTAACACACCACTATGGCCCCCTCCCCCAGCCCCTCCCCCAGAGTTGGGAGAGGGGGGTGAGGGGGGTGAGGGCGAAGTTCACTCCTCGTACAACTTCTTGACTTCCTCGGTCAGCTTCGGCACCACGTCGAACAGGTCGGCCACGATGCCGTAGTCGGCCACCTTGAAGATGGGCGCATCCGGGTCTTTGTTGATCGCCACGATGTACTTGGAAGTCTTCATGCCGGCCAGGTGCTGGACCGCGCCCGAAATGCCACAGGCGATGTACAGGTTGGGCGAAACGGTCTTGCCTGTCTGCCCCACCTGATCCGCATGAGGTCGCCAGCCGGCATCCACCGAGGCACGCGAAGCGCCCACGGCAGCGTTCGGCAGAGTATCGGCCAACTCTTCCAGAATGTGGTAGTTCTCCGGGCCACCCATGCCTCGACCACCCGAGACGATGATCTCGGCCTCGGCCACGTCCAGCTTCTCGCCGCCGGCTGTGACCACGTCCGTGGCGACGGCCAGGGCTTCGTAGCCGGCCAGGTCCAGCGCTTCCACGTTGGCAGATGCGCCGGCGTCGGGCTCGGGCACGGGGAAGGTATTGGGGCGCACCGTGGCGACCTGCGGGTCGGTGTTGACGCGGACGGTGGCAATGGCTTTGCCGGCGTAGATCGGGCGCTTGATGAGCAGCCGGCCATCGCTGACCTCCAGCCCGGTGACGTCGGATGCGACGCCGGCCCCCAGCTTGGCCGCCACACGCGGCACCAGGTCCTTGCCGAAGGATGTGGCCGGCCCCAGAATCGCAGCCGGCTCCGTGCGCCCGGCCAGCTCGGCGATGACGGAGGCCCAGCCGTCGGGGGAGTACGCGTCCAGCGCCGGATCATCGCCGACGTAGACCTTGCTGGCGCCGTATTGGGCCAGCGTGCCGGCTGTGTCCGCCACGCCATTCCCCAGCACGACGGCCGCGGCCTGTCCGCCCAGCTCCGCAGCCAGCGTCCGGGCCTTGCCCAGGATTTCGAATGTCACCTTTTTCAGTTCGCCATCCCGCTGTTCAGCAATCACAAGAATGTCGTTTGCCATCTTGTCTCTCTACCTTTCCCCTCAGATGACTTTCGCCTCTTCGCGCAGCAACCGCGCCAACTCGCGGGCGGCCTCTTCGGGTGTGCCGTCCAGAATTCGCCCCGGCTTGCGCTCCGGCGGCGGATCAATGTGGACAAACTCGACTTCCTGGCCCTGAAGCTCTGACGGGTCCAGACCGAGATCGGCCGCCGTCCATTCGGGAATGACCTTCTTCTTGACCGCCATGATGCCCCTCAGCGAGGCGTAGCGCACTTCGTTGAGGCCCTTCTGAGCTGACAGGATGGCCGGCAGCGGTGCTTCGAGCACCTCTTTGCCGCCCTCAATCTCCCGCTCCACCATCGCGCGGCCGGCGTCGGGGTCAGCATCCACTTTGGTGACGAAGGATAGATGCGGCCAGCCCAGCTCCTCGGCCAGGTAGGCCGGCACCAGGCCGTGATCCTCGTCCACACCCTTCCAGCCGGCCCATACCATGTCAACGGCATCGAGCTTGCGGATGGCCGCCGCCAGTGCTTTTGCCACACCGCGCCGGCCTACCTCCTCCAGAGCCGGGTCCTTGACGTGCACGCCCTCGTCGGCGCCCAGGGCGAGCATATCTTTGAGGGCTTGCAAGGCCCGGTCAGGCCCCAGAGTGATCAGGGTCACCTTCCCGCCGTGAGCTTCCTTCAGTCGAAGCGCCTCTTCGACAGCGTACTCATCATACGGGTTGGCGACCCATTCCACGCCCTCCAGGTCGATCCGGCCGTCGGTCACGCGGTCCTGAATCTTGGCCGCCGTGTCCGGGACCTGTTTGACACAGACAACGATGTCCATACGTCCTCCTAGAAACTGAAATGAACTCTCAATCTCCCCGTTGGGCGAAGGTCTCTGACCGAGCCCACCTTCGGCTGCGGTCAGGAGACCTTGCCGAACAGAGACCTTGCCGAACAGAGGAATCTCTACTGCAATAGCAGTTGTTGCCCTCGCTTCAGCAAGTTCCGTGCAATCACCACGCGCTGAATCTGGTTCGTGCCTTCGTAGATCTGAAGCAGCTTGGCATCGCGCATGTACTTCTCGACCGGGTATTCCCGTGAGTAGCCGTAGCCGCCGAAGATTTGCACGGCATCGGTGGTGGCCTGCATGGCTACATCGGTGGCGTAGGCTTTCGCAATGGACGATTCGTAGTTATTGTTCTGCCCATTGTCGATGAGCCAGGCGGCTTTCCAGACCATCAGCCGCGCCGTTTCAAGGCCGATCGCCATGTCGGCCAGCATCTTCTGAATCATCTGAAAGTTGACGATAGGCTGGCCGAACTGCTCGCGCTCCTGGGCGTACTCCAGGGCCGCGGTCAGCGCTGCTCGCGCCACGCCAAGGCCCAGCGCTGCCACCCCCGGTCGAGCTTTATCCAGCGTCTTCATGGCGATCATCCAGCCCTGACCTTCCTCACCCAGCCTGTTGGCGACGGGCACGCGTACATCCTCGAAAATCACTTCGCGGGTATCCGACGCGCGCTGGCCCATCTTCTCTTCTTTCTTGCCGTGGGAGATGCCCGGCGTGTCCGCCGGCACGATGAAGGCGCTGATGCCCCGATGTCGCTCCGACGGATCGGTCTTCACAAACAGGGTGTAGAGCTTGGCAACCGAGCCGTTGGTGATCCAGTGTTTGCGGGCATTGATCACGTACTCGTCGCCTACTCGCTCGGCGGTAGACCGCATGCCGGCCACATCCGAGCCGGCGCTGGGCTCCGTGAGGCAGAAGGCGGCCAGGCGCGGCTCTTCGCTGAAGGGTTGGATGAACTCGCGCAGTTGCTCCGGTGTGCCGCTCTGAATGATCGGCGTCAGTGCCAGGGAGTTGGCCATGACGCTGGTGCTGATGCCGGCACAGCCGGCGGCGAATTCCTCGGCGACCAACACCTCCTCGAAGGCCCCCAGACCGACGCCGCCGTACTCCTCAGGGATCGTCAAGTTGAGGAGACCTGTCTCCCACGCCTTCTGCATCACCTCGGCCGGATGCTGTTCCGTGCGGTCCAGCTCGGCGGCCACGGGAGCGATTTCCTTCTGGCTGAACTCACGCGCCAACGCGCGGATAGCCTGCTGTTCTTCGGACAATTGGAAGCTAATCATCTGTTCTCTCTCCGTTGAGATAGTATCGGTACCTGGGAATTGTGTCTGTTGGGTTCCTACTTGATTTTAGCAGACGAATTCCGAAGTGTCAACCGACCGTTTGGTAGAAAACGAGGGGTGTGGTGCGTGATTTGAGAGAGGAACAAGCAGGAGGATTGCATCGGTGTGATGCCGCTAACCTCACTTCAGGGGCGGCGCAGCAGGCAATGTTGGAAGACTGCCATTCATTTCAGGCTCAAGGATACGCGGCGGGACTGGCCAGGAACTTCACCTCGCCGGCCCCACTCGCAAGTTCCACCATGGGCCGGCTGTTTGGGCAGGGCAAAAGGCCCACCGGCCACTCGATCTGAACGACAGCCGGCTTACCGGCCGGCTCGAACAGGACGAGGCCGGCGGAGTCGGTCACGCTCATCTGCGTGTCGCGATCGGTGACGACAGTGATTCGCGCGCCGGCAACCGGTACGGCTCCTTCGGCCTGGCATACATTGCTGGCCTGGGCCACCACCGTGAGCGCTGCCTCCGGTCCGACGGAACCGGTCTCACTCGTCGAGCCGGCATTGGCTGCGACCACCGGAAGAAACACACACCCGCGCCCACAGTCGCTCTCCGTCAGGCTGACCGGTCTGCCCACCACCACATGTTGTGGGGTCTGCCGGCTGCGCTCGCCGCTGTCGTTGCTGCGGTTGATAAGCAGACCGATCAATACGCTGAACGCAGCGACAACAGCCACCACCGTCAATACAATTCTCTTGCGACTGGCCATGCCTGCCCGCCTTTTTGAGATCTCCGCCGATTCTTGAGTTGGGCTACTAAATCATACAGAAAAGGATAGTATGTGTCAATCGCCCAGCTTACACAACTCGCCACCGGTTGCATTACTGGCCATGTGTCCGGGCTGACGTGACGGGAAACGACCAATCGGCCGGGCCGGTCAGGCCGTAGTTGATCCCGACCAGGACCAGGTCGAAGATGTCAACGCAGCCGGTCTGATTGATGTCGGCTTCGGGCGCGAACTCCTCCTGTCCAGCGCATGTGCGGTAGGACGCGCCAACCCTCACCAGGTCAAACAGGTTCACTCGCTTGTCGTTGTTGGAATCGCCGCCAAGCAGCGTCGTCGCCGGCATCTCTGTGAGGAAGCCGAGCTGGCACTGGGCAGTGCTGCCCAGGCGGGAGAGATAGCCCAGGTGACTGGCTCTCACCTGGTGGATGCCTGGCGGCAGGTTGTCGGCTCTGAAGCGACCCTCGACCGTGGACGTGGCCGGCCACAGGCCATCGATCAGGATAGTGACACCGCTGTGGTCGCCTCGGCCCTGCATGGTAACTGTGCCAACGATGGCGCAAGCTGTTGGCGGTACTGTGGCCGTCGCCGTGGGCGTGCCGGCGGTGGATGTGGCAGTGGGCGTGCCGGCGGTGGATGTGGCAGTGGGCGTGCCGGCAGTGGGTGTGGCAGTGGGCGTGCCGGCGGTGGATGTGGCAGTGGGCGTGCCGGCGGTGGATGTGGCAGTGGGCGTGCCGGCAGTGGGTGTGGCAGTGGGCGTGCCGGCGGTGGATGTGGCAGTGGGCGTGCCGGCGGTGGATGTGGCAG
>JBHHTZ010000338.1:0-4981 GCA_046753605.1 Anaerolineae bacterium | reverse complement strand
GTGAGGAGTTCCTGGAACTGTGCAAGAAGAGGCGCAACCCGTTGGCATAAGCGTCAACAGCCGTGCGGAAGAGACCCGGCTGTTTCCCCAGCGAAGCCACTTATCCGAGTATGGTCTCAGGGATTCCTCACTCCGCTAGCGCTCCGTTCGGAATGACATGGAGTATCGGTTCGCCGATGAATCTTGAAACTTCAACATGTCCGACCGGCCCGCCGGCAGGCCAAACAGCCATCGGGCACGATTTGCTCAACTTTACATAGAACAGCCAACAGTATCATTCATTGCTCGCCATGGGATTCGATGTGGAGACTGAAGGGGATTTCCCAGATACGTCCATCATGTTCGAGCCGCAGCAGGAAGCCACGATCAATCGGAACGTCCCGGAGCTGGACGGCGCCCTCAGCCGGCACGGTGCGCATCTCCAACAACCGGCCATCCCCCTCGTGCAGCCCGACTATCGCCCCAGGCAACGGCTCCTCGGATTGGGCATCCAGCGGCCGCACGTCGATCCACACCACATCCTCGCCGGCGCGCCGGAAACGTAGGTCAACAGCGAACCGCTCGTCGGCATCCGTCAGGCGGAAGGCCACAATGGGGGTGTCCGCCTCCGGTCCGCGCAGCCGGGGCGCGGCCGCGCCCGCCGGGCTAAGTTGCAGGCCGGCCGGCAGCCGGTCAAGCTCGTACAGCAGCAACACCGGGAGGTCAGCAGCGAACCGCCGAACGCGCTCCGCCACCTGTGACCAGGCGGCCGGCTCGCGTGGCAGGAAGGACAGGTCGAACACCGGTTCAGAGCCAGGTTCGCGCCACTCGCCCGCGCGCTCAAGACGCAATGTCGCCAGAACGTCCTGGTAGTCCTGTCGGCAGTCGGGGCACAACGCCAGGTGGCGATGCACCTCCGCCATGCGCGCCGCCGGGTCGTGGCCGGCCAGTTCCAGATCGGCATACGCTGCCAGCCGATCTTCGTCCAGGCCGGCGCAGGTCAGCTCCTGACCTCCTGTGAGGGAGATGGCGGTCAGAATGCGCTGAAGTTGTCGTGCATCCACGGGCGTCGCCTCATGCTCACTCAGGCAACTCACCGAACTGCTCCCGATAGCGGGCCAGTTCGGCGGCCAGACCTTCGGCTCGCCGGCGTTCTTCTTCAGCCACCTCCTGGGGAGTGGGTAGCAACTTACCCTCCAGCGTTTCCCAGCGTAGCCAGCGCGCCCGGACACTCTTGTACTCACCCTCCCAGCGCGTGAGAGCCAGGTTCAATTTCCGGCTTATCAGTCGTCCGGCCTCATCCGGCTCGCGTAGCTCATAGATACCGTTGACCAGCCCGAAGCCGGCCCACTCGCCAGAGAAGGGATCGAACCAAAAATACTCAGGCACTCGAAGGCGGTCCTGGTAGATGCGCTTTTTCTCGGTCCTGTCCCTTTCAGCAGTGCTTTCTGACAGGAGCTCGACGACCACATCTGGACCTTTGCCCTCCTGCCATACCACCCAGCTCTTACGCTCACGTCTGGGAACATCCAGGGCAACAAAGAAATCCGGGCCAAGGAAGTCATTGTGCCGAATCTGTTCCACGCTGAAATAGAGGAACATATTTCCGCCAACGAAGAAGTCATTCCGGTCAGCCCAGTGAAGCAACAGAGGGTCCATGAGCAAGTTGAGTTGGAGAACATGACGTTGGGTTTCCATGGGGACTCCATCATCGCAGGGCAGATCATCTTCACCAGGCAGTACCAACATATCGGCGGTTAGCACATCTGGCTGCATCAATTCCATGCGCAATCACCTCCCTCTCAAGGTCCAGGGACTGTATTCTGTCGTCAATTGGTAAGCGTTCACGGGATGGGTGTGGTAGCATCCTGAGTAGGCCGAGCGAAGCGAAGGCCGTATCGAAGGGTGCGGCGAACACGCCGATCCTGGCCAACCCGCACCCTTCGATACGCGCTACACTGCGTTCCGCGCTACTCAGGATGCTGATCTACCAGGGGCTGAACGCTTACGTCAATTGTATCATCTGCTGTTGTGTCTGCCAAACTGAGAATATTGCGTAGTGCGTACTGCATATCTTGTCCAAGATCATGGCAAGATACACAATACGCAGCACACACTACGCAGTACGTAACCAACCATGTAGATGCTCGACCGCCCCCGTTTCTTTTCACTGCTCCGAAAACAGTTGGCTAGTTGGCTGGATGGCTGGATGCCTGCACCGGCACAGGTGGCTGAGCACTCTGCAAGCCAACCAGCCATCTAGCCATCTAGCGTTTTCGTGCTTCAGGGTGTCCCACCCGGACATGTTGACTGCTCCTGAAAAACCCGCAACACATCCTCCGGCGTGTGGCCGGCCTCAATCAGCCGGCGTTTGATCTTCTTGCGCGCCTCGAAGATCAGCATGTAGACCGCATTGCGGCTCACGTTGAGTTCCTCGGCGATCTCGTCGCTGGTGCGGTCCTCAATGAATTGGGCCACGAAGGCCAGTCGCTGGCGCTCACTCAGGTCTTGTTGGAGTGTGGTCTCGATGAGGTCCAGGATTTCCGCCGTTTGCAGCCGGGCGTCCGGCGAGAGGTCTGTGGTCGCCTGCCATTCGCGGTTGGGGCCGCCCCACTCCTCCGGGTTGGTGTCCGGATTGTAGGCCGGCGGCAAAGACATGCGACGCTCGCGCCAGTAGGGCTTCCGAATCTCGTAGGCTGCCGTGCGAATGGCGATGGTGGCCGCCCACGAGGTCAGTTTGCCTCGCCCCTCGTACGTTGACAGCTTCTCCCAGACGGCCTGCAGGGCATCCTGGGCGAACCCGCGTGCCAACTCCTCCAGTTCGGCCGAGTCCAACTGCTGGAGGCGAACTACGCCGGCCTGCCGTTGACACAGGTAGTTGTAGACCACGGTGAAGAGATAGCGGCCCAGATCGGCAAAGGCCCGCTGCTGCGCCTTGCCTCTGGCCCGCAGATCCGACAGCCATTCTTGGTCGGTGCGCCGGCTCATCGTGCCGGCCCCGGACTATAAAAGGATTCCGACACCGTTTGCATCAATAGGGCTGCCGGGAGACAATCACAAGCTGTACGTGACATCACAAGTTCGATTGTAACATAATCCTTCAGGAAGTGTCAAACACAGGTGAAAGTCGTCGCTAACAGTCAGGCACGCAGCCTTGCCCTGAGCACTTCGGCTACGCTGCTAAGAAACTCTTTTTATGTCAAGCTTCTTTCGTCTTGAATTGTCCCGACGGGACGATGGGGCACTCAGGAGGGGCCTCAGGGCAGGCTCTGAGCGATGTCGAGGTAAAGGAGACATACCATGTTCGGTTTTGAGCGTATCACCTCCGATCCAAACATGCTGGGCGGTAAGGCGTGCATCCGGGGGATGCGCATCTCGGTGTCGCTCGTCGTCAATCTGGTAGCCAACGGGATGACCGTCGAAGACATCATCGACGAGTCCCCTGATCTGGAGCCTGAAGACATCCAGCAGGCACTGCGCTACGCGGCTTGGGCGGCTGAAGACAGTATCTACATCCCTACGGGAGTCCCTGTATGAAGTTCCTGGCTGACATGGGGCTGGCACGTAGCACGGTGGCCTTCCTTCGCTCCCAGGGACATGATGCTGTCCATCTGAGCGAGCAAGGCCTCCAGCGGCTGGAGGACGATGAGATTGTCGAGAAAGCTCTGAACGAGCGTGGTATTCGAGTGCGTCCATTCCGCGCCCGGTGGGATAAGCGCCTGGACAACCCTTCGACTTCCTGGAGGGCGAAGGCCGGCTGGAAGAGCGCATCGATGCCGACCCCTCCCGCCGGCTGGGGGTTCCCATCGCCGACTACGAACTGCCCCTCACCCTCACCGAGAGTGAGGTCGAAGGTCTGCTGGAGGCCGCCAGGGACCACCCGCGCGATCTGGCCATCACTTCGGCGAGCTCAGTGCAGGCCTGCGCCACACCTTCGCTGTGCTGACCCTGGTGCGCGGGGAGGACCACGAGACGGTCAAGCCGACCCCTTCGCCCCTTTCCGCCTCCTGGATCACGTGCCGTCCGCGTCCTCGACGAGGTTGAGAGAGCGGGTGTATGGTTCCTCCCAGATGCCCGTCTTCTGAGGCAAGTAAAATGTCGTCTCGAACGAGTGGCGAATCAGCTCACGCCCCTCCTCGATCGAGTTGATGTAGCCCAAAGCCAGCATCTGCATCAGCACGTTGCCGGCGGCCGTCGCTTCCACGGGGCCGGCCACAACCGGCCGGCCGATGGCATCGGCGGCGAGCTGATTCAACAATCGGTTTTGTGAACCACCGCCGACGATATGCAGCGTTTCCACACGCTGCCCCAGAATCTCCTCCAGCTTCTCCAGCGTCCAGCGATACTTGAGCGCCAGGCTTTCCAGTGCCGTCCGGGCAATCGAGCCCTTGCTCGCCGGCGCCGCCTGACCGGTGCGCGCGCAATACTCACGAATGCGGGCCGGCATATCTCCGGGTGTCAGAAAGTCGCCGGCATCCGGGTCAATCAACGCGACGAAGGGCGGCGCGGTCTCAGCCAGGTGGGTGATTTCGTCGTACGACAGGGTTTCGCCTTCACCAGCCCAGGTGCGCCGGCATTCCTGGATCAGCCACAGTCCGGTGATGTTCTTCAGCAGACGGATGGTGTCGCAGACGCCCCCCTCGTTGGTAAAGTTGTAGTCCCGGCTCGCGGCGTTGATCATTGGCTCGGTGATCTCTGCGCCCATGAGTGACCAGGTTCCCGAACTCAAGTAGGCGTAGTCGTCGCTCTCCGCCGGCACCGCAGCGACGGCGCTGGCCGTGTCGTGGCAACCGGGAGCGACAACCGAGACGCCAGTCGCCCCCGTTTCCTCGGCGATGGCCGGCAGAAGCTCGCCCAACACGGTGGCCGGCTCGACGATTTTCGGGAAGATGTGAGCGGGAATACCCAGCTTCTCAACCAACGCTCTGGCCCAGTCGCCGGTGTTCGGGTTGAGGCACTGACTGGTGCTGGCGATGGTCCGCTCGCTAACTTTCAGGCCGGT
>JBHHTZ010000337.1:0-4995 GCA_046753605.1 Anaerolineae bacterium | reverse complement strand
CCTGAGTCTGTCGAAGGGGGGCGACCCTTCGACAGACTCAGGACACCGCTTCGGCGACTCCAAACCCAACCGGCGAAGGCCAGTTTCGCAAGTGCGACGTCCTGAGCTTGTCGAAGGGTTGCCTGCCAGCCGTCGGCAGAGCGGCGCACAACCGTTTTAGCCACACTTCCCCGAGTGTCCCTGAGTTCCCCCAAGTTCCCCTGAGTTCCCCCAGTTCCCCCACTTCCCCCTACCGCCCCTTCAAGAACCGCTGCTCAATCAAATCGACCAAACCAGCCGCATCCTCCAGGCCGAACTGAGGAACGTCCAGGTCGAACCGGAGGTCGGTGGCCAGCGCAACGAGTTCGTCGGGAGTACACAGGGGTTCCCGGCTGCGAGCGGAGCGAACTACCTCGATCTTGGGTTTGTCGGACCATCTGTAGCCTTCGGTCAAGATGATGTCCACGTTGGCGATGCCGGCGGCGATTTCGTCCAGCGTCGGCTCGCGGTCCGTGCGCCAGATGGCGGCCACCTTGTCGGGAGCGGCGATAACCACGTGATCGCTGCCGGCCTGCGCGTGCCGCCACGTATCCTTGCCCGGCTTATCCATCTCGAAGCCAGTGTGGGCGTGGTGCTTCACCGTCGCCACGCGGTAGCCGCGTCGCTTCAGCTCGGGGATCAGCTTCTCCAGCAGGGTCGTCTTGCCCGAGTCCGAGCGTCCAACTACTGAGATGATCGGAACAATCCGACTGCCAACCCCCTGTTCATCGTCAACCATGCCTGGCCCCTTTCGCCTTGCTGTTCACATGCTGTGGTGGTATAATCAGTCAGAATAGAGGTGATACCGATGACAATTCTTGAATCGCAACTCAAGCAAGAACTGGTCAACCTGAAGACCCGCGTCCAACGTCTGGAAGCGACTGTGCATCACTTGGTCGGCGACGGGCAGCAGGTAGAACCGCCGAAACCCGGCGAGCCGCTCGACCAGGAACAACTCTTGGCCTGGCTCAAGGCTGAGGGCCTGGTGGTGGAACCACCACCAATGGTTCGAATCCACGCAGAACGCTGGCGATCCCGTACAGAGGAAGAAAAGCAAGCCATTCGTCAGGAACTGGATCATCTGCCGCCTGGCCCTATGGCCAGTGACATCATCATTGAGAACCGCCGCTAACAATGGCCTTCTACTACTTCGACGCCAGTGCTCTCGTCAAGCACTACATTCTCGAACCTGGTAGCACCTGGGTTAGAAAGCTTGTCAACACAGCAGATGCGCAAAGCCAGCAACCGTCACATGTCGTCTTCATGGCGGACGTTAGTGTAGCCGAGGTGGCGGCTGCGTTTGCGATACTGAATCGTACCAGACGCATCGGGAGATCTGCATGGGATGGTGTGTTTGACAAGTTCATGGATGACGTGGAGGCACGTTACCAGCTCGTTCACGCCGGACATGATGACTTCTTTGCGGCAGCAGAACTAACACGACACCATCCCCTCAAGGCTTACGATGCCGTGCAACTGGCCGTGGCATTGCGTCACAGCCGTGCCCTGGCCCGCCAACAACTCTCCCTCACCTTCGTCACCGGTGACAACGCACTGCTCACAGCAGCCCAGGCCGAGAGCTTGCTCACCGATAACCCGTTCGACCACGTCGCGCCTCAAGATACGCCTGGACCTTAGCTTTCGCCGGTTTTCTGACTACTTGACAATCCGACTAACTGCGGCATCCAGCAGTTGGGCCTCCAGCACATCCCCATCCTCCACCTGCGTGACATCCGCCGGCACGACGAGCAAGGCATTCGCCGCAATCATCGAGGTCCAGATGCCGATGCCGGGCCCACGGATGCGCCGGGCCTCGAAGTCGGCCTCGTTCCCTGTAACCCGCGCCCACTCGAATGAGAGGAGCGGGCGGGAGTGGAAGCCATTCAGGACGCGCGCCGGCACAGTCACCGGCGCAGTGGGCCGGCCACCCAGCCGCAGCACTGCCGGCCGCACGAACTCCTCCAGCGTGAGGCGGCAGGCGCTGGGCGTGCCCGGTAACGCGAACAGGGGACAACCGCGATACCGACCGAACATGGTGGTGTGACCGCCGCGCATCGCCACTCCGTCAAAGATGATGGTCCCTTCAGCCCTCAACAGAGGGCGTAGGAAGTCGCGATCGCCGCGACCGGTACCGCCAACGGTGACGATCAGATCAACTGACAGTTCTCGGCCTCGTTCGAGGCATTCTTGCAGGCTGTCCACGCGATCTGCGGCCACGCCCAGGCTGAGCGGCTGGCCTCCCCATCGCAGCGCGCAGGCCGACACCAACGGCGTGCTGCTGTTGGGAATCTGTCCGTACTGCAACGGGCTGCCGGGCGGCGCCAACTCGTCGCCGGTAGCCAGCACGCCGACTCGGGGCCGGCGCACCACTGCCACCGAGGTCTGACCACTCTCTGCCAGCCGGCGGATGTCGTCGATGTTGAGCCGGGAGCCGGCCGGCCGGCGGCCACTGCGGAGTTCAACGGCCTGCGCCAACACGCGGTCGAGGGCGATGTCCAGCCCCACGACCTCCCCCTCACACGGTACAAGCTCACGCTCGATGCAGAACAGCGCCGTCTCGAAGGGTGTGGCCTCGCTCATCGGGGAGACATTCAGTTCCCCAAGGTCAAGATTCGTCGCTGTCATCCGGCAGACGCTTCTCCAGGTCGGCGATCAGGCCGGCGGTGTCCCTGAGCGGCGCCATCGGGTCGGCGCCCTGCCGGCAGACGTGGCAGCGCGGCCCGGCGTCGGTCTGGCCGGCTTCGTCCCTGGGGATAGCCGTTGGCTCGCCACAGCCCGTGCATGGCGTCAGACCACCCGCTACCAGCGGCCGGGGCTCGTTGTCGATCAGCGCCGCAGGAGCCAGTTGCCGGCCAAAGCTGACGGCATCGTCCGGGCAGGTCACGGCACAGATGCCGCAGTCGATACAGATGGTGGACCTGAAATACAAAACGAAGCTCTCATCATCCGCCACGAATCTCAGTGCGCCGGTGGGACAGAAGCGGGCGCACAACCGACAGGCCGAGCAGGCATCAGCGTCCACAGCGACGTCAGCAAAGGGGATGCCGGCCGTGTCAACGGGTTCCGCGACGGGTGTGCCCAGGCCCTTCAGTTGGCTGTACAGCCGCCCCCGCGAGGCCGGTATCCGGTGCGGCAGCCGCTGGTCAACCGGCAACGGAGCGCTGGACTGTGGCGCCGGCAGCGCTTCGGAAATCACTGTGGCTGCTGTTCGGCGGGTCAGTTGGCCCAACGCGCTGAAGAAGCTGCGCCGCGACAACTCGGGTTGATCCCCATCGACAACAGAACGCGAGGTTGGCTCGGCGTCCAGTTCGGCGGGGTTACTGACGCAGGTTCGGATCGCCGGCCGGCAATCGAAGGCCTGGAGCAAGTGGTTGGCGGTCTCAGTGGTCCGGGCGATGGCCGGCTGCGCGCGCCCGATGGGGCATTCGGCACACGGGCTGTCATCCAGCCAGATGGTCCGCCGGCCGCCATCACTGATCTCAAGAAGATGAGACGCCGAGAGCGAGGCCAGGCAGCGCTTGTGTCGCACGACAGCGCGGACCGGCGCCTGTGTGGTAGCTGCATCGCTGTTCTGTGGGCAGGTCAGAGAGACGGCATCTTCAGACAGCAGCGAGACGGTCTGAAGCAGGGTGCTTTCTGGACCGCCCCGCTGGGTGAAGACGTCCGTCGGGCACCAGTGCAGACAGAGACCGCAATTCACACACAGGTCGGGGTTCAAGTGCGGCTGCTGAGGACCGACGGGGGGGCCAGCGCCGGCCGGGGACGAGGATGGGCCGCGCAACTCGATGGCGTCGGTCGGGCAGGCGTCCACGCACAGCCGGCAGCCGGCGTCTTTGTGCCGCTCGTTCAGGCAATGCTCGCCCTGCACGAACACCGGCGCGCCGCCGAAGTTGTCCAGGATGGTCGAGATGGTGTCCAGGTTCAGCATGATGTTTTGAAGAATCGTGTGAATGGTCAGATGACGGCCAGGCTCGGGCCAGGATGCTGCTCGGCACGAGTATACACCAATTGCTGCCAGATGACCAGTTTACCCCAGGAACGACAAACGACGAACGACCCACGAAAGGTCGTTCGTCGCTTGCCGTTCGTCGCAATCTCGGCGGGCGGCGGTCAGGAGGTCTTGTCCAACAGCCGCGTTATCTGTCGCTCGTCGGTGGTGATTCGTCTGCCTTTGGCCTACACCTTCACCACTCTCACCCGCGTGTCGTAGAAGCTGGCGCTGCCGCCGATGGGGTCGCTCAGACAGGAGTTGCCCGTGGCGTCGTCCACCCGCAGCACGGCGTTGGTGCACAAGCCGGTACCGCGTCGCGGGTCGCCGGCAATCACCTGACCGTCCACCACCACATCGCTGGACCCATAAGCCCAGTGGCCGTAGTGCCAGGAGACAGCGACCACGCCCGGTCGGATGCCCTCGATAACCTTGGCCTTGCCTTCCACCGGCCGCACGCGGCCATGACCCAGGTTCCAGACTCCGTCGGGGTTGCTCTTGCCCGTGATTCTTACCAGGTCTCCATCGCGGATACCGAGAGCCTCCGCATCGCGCCGGTTCATCAGCACCCCATTCTCCGGCAGGATCGCGCTCAACCAGTAGGAAGCGATGGTGCGGCTCTGCCCACCGGTGATCTCCTTGAAAGTGATGAGGTGCAGTGGGTATTCTTCGTCGTAGGCCACCTCTCCCAGTCCGTTCTTGGGCGGCTCGTAGTGCGGCAGACCATCAAAGCGCTGACCTGTTACACTGTGTCGGGCCTTGGCGACGCGCTCCACAAAGATGTTGAAGGGGCCCTTGTAGGCATGGGCCAGCTTATCACCCTTGTACGAGTTGCCGAGGGCTTCGAAGCGCCCGCCCCGGTTGAGGACGTACACCACGCGGCGCCACAGGGATTCGTCATTTCCTAGCGCAGCCTTCCACTTCGTCTCGTCAAAGACAGCCTTGGGCAGGTGACGCCGGGCCTTCTGGAAGAGCTCCAGTTCATCAGC
>JBHHTZ010000336.1:0-5004 GCA_046753605.1 Anaerolineae bacterium | reverse complement strand
CAACAGTTGGCAGGACCACAACACCTACCGTGTGCAGTGGCAGCCCGATCCCTTCCGCGCCCCCGATCTCACGGCCTCGTGGCTGCGCTTTGATTTCAGCGCCATGCCGGACCCGTTGCTTATCACCGCCCGCATCGGCAACGGCGGGAACCTGCAGGTAGGCCCCGGCGCGCCGGTGTCCTTCTACGACGGTGACCCGGCGGCCGGCGGCACGCTCATCGGCACGGCCTACACCCAGGCCATCTTGCAGCCGGGCGAGTACGAGGATGTGACCTTCTCCTGGGCCGACCCGCCGGCCGGCATCCATGATGTCTACGTCGTGGCCAATCCCGTGGGCATTGAAGGCGCCGTCAGCGAATGCGACCGCAGCAACAACACCCACCACCTGTCGGCAGATCTGGGCGGCCTGCTGCCCGACCTGGTTGTGCTGGCCGTAGACCCCGCCGTCGCGACCACCGATCCCCAGGCCCTGACCATCGCCGGCGACGTGACCGTGCAGATCAAAAACCAGGGCGATGTGGACATCACCGAGCCCTTCCAGGTCGTCTTGTTCGAAGACTCGGACGGCGACGGGGCCTACACAGCCGGCGTGGACAACACGCTCGGCCAGACGACGCACAGCGGCACCCTCGCCGTGGGGGCCTCGACCGGGCTAAGCGTGCCGGTGGCGGGCGACGTCCTCTTCCGCGACAACCTGATCTACGCTTTTGCCGACAGCGCAGATGCCATCGCAGAGCTGAAGGAGGGCAACAACCTGAACCACAGTGGTGCGGCCTGCGCATATCAACCGCCGCAGGGTACGATCAACCCCGTCCTGGCATGGGAATGGACCAGCAGCACGATCGAGACCGCATCCGATCAGGTCCTGATGACGCCGGCTGTTGCAGACCTGACAGCCGACGGCACGCCGGACATCGTTTTCATCACAGCAGCGGGAGGGGCAACGACAGGTGGGGTGCTGCGCGCTGTTGACGGCCGCGATGGCAGCGAACTTTTCTCCGTGACCGACCAGAACACACGGCTGCAGACCACCGGTCACATCGCCGTAGGCGACATCGACCTGGATGGCCGGCCCGAGATCATCGCCCAACACGAGCCCACGGGCACCGGCGGGGGCAAAATGGATGCCTTCGAGCACGACGGCACCTTCAAATGGCGCAGCGATGCCGCCGAGGGTAACCCGGCCATCGCTGACCTCGACCGCGACGGCGTGCCCGAGATCGTGGTGGGCGACCGGGTGCTCAACAACAATGGCCGCCTGCGCTGGATCGGCGGGCAGGGCCGGGCCGAGCGGTTTGACACGTGGGGCAGGCTGTCGCTGGTCGCCAACCTCGACCTGGCCGGCGACCCCGAAATCGTGGCCGGCAACACCGCCTACCGCGCTGACGGCAGCCTCTACTGGCACCGCGACGACCTGACCGACGGCTGGAACGCCATCGCAGACTTTGACGGCGGCGGCGCAACGGAAGTGGTGCTCGTCACCGCGCCCAGCGAGTTTACGCCAGGCAGCATCTACCTGCTGGAACACGACGGCGCTACCCGTTGGGGGCCGCTTGCACTGCCGGATTTCTCCTACACCCGCGACAACGGCGGCCCGCCCACCATCGCCGATGTGGACGGCGACGGCCAGCCGGAGATCATCGTCGCTGCCAGCAGCGAGCTCTACGTTATCGAGGGAGATGGCACGTTCAAATGGTCTGCTCCCATTGATGGCTACCTCAACGGCATCCAGGCCGCCGGCGCCTATGACTTCGACGGCGACGGCGCGGCCGAGGTCATCTTTGCCGATACGGAGATGCTGCGCATCTACCGTGGCAGTGACGGCACGGTGCTGTGGGAGACGGTCGGCTCTGCCTACATCCTGACCGTGCCCGTGGTTGCCGATGTGGATGCCGACGGCCACGCCGAGCTTGTCCTGGGCGCCACAGACCGCTATTCAACCGCCGGCTCCCATGGCATCCAGGTCTACGGCGACGACACCTGGTGGCCCACCTGGCCCATCTGGAATCAGCACACGTACCATATCAACAACATCAACGTGGACGCGACCGTGCCGGCGAACGAGGCGAATAGCTGGCAGGATCACAACACCTATCGCTGCAACGTGCCCACCACGCCCCGCGCCCCCGATCTGACCGCTTCCTATCTCCGCTTTCAGCTCGTCACACCACCTGCTTCTCTCCAGATCACGGCCCGCATCGGCAATGGTGGTTCTCTCTATGCCGGTATCGGTCTGCCCGTGGCTTTCTATGACGGAGATCCGGCAGATGGTGGCACGCTCCTGGGCACGGTGGAGACCACGCAACTTTTGGAGCCGGGCGAGTACGAGGACGTGACCTTCACCTGGCTGGGGCCGCCGCCAGGCACGCATGACACCTATGTGGTCGCTGGCGATGACCCTTCGGCGGGCTCAGGACATGGCGGTACGGGCGCTGCTACGCTGAACGAATGCAACACCACCAACAACATCCATCATCGCCCGGCCAGCATCGCCGGCCCCGACCTGGTGGTTGCCTCGGTGGACAGCGCCTTCACACGCACCGATCCGCAGGCCCTCACCATCGCCGGCGATGTGTTCGTACAGATCAAGAACCAGGGCGACCAGGATGCATCTGTGCCCTTTGCCATCACCCTCTTTGAGGATAGCGATGGCGATGGCGCTTTCACCACCGGCGTGGACAACGTGCTGGGTCAGCGTAGCTACTTCGGCGCCCTGGCCGTAAACCAGACAGTGCAGCTCCCCGTCGCCGTGGGCGGCAACGTCCTCTTCCGCGACAATCGCATCTATGCTTTCGCGGACAGCGAGAACGCCATCATCGAGCTGAAGGAGAACAACAACGTCAACCAGTCCGGCGCCTTCTGCTATGTCCCACCGCCCGGCGACTTCCAACCCGTGGTCGAGTGGCAGTGGACCGGTGGTACGACCGAGCCGTTTTCCCAACAGGTGGCCATGACGCCGGCCATCGTGGATCTGACGGGCGAGGGCGTCCCGGATATCGTCTTCACCACCTTTCAGGATGATCGCTTTCTGCACGAAGGCAAACTGCGAGCTATCAGCGGCGACGACGGCCACGAGATTTTCACCACGATTTCCACGGGCGAGCCTTACAATTACTACGACGTGCGCGCCGGCGGCAGCCTCGCCGTGGGCGATATCGATGGGGATGGCCGGCCCGAGATCCTGGCCGTGGAGGGGGCGGGCAACAGCATCATCGCGGCCGAGCATGACGGGCACTTCAAGTGGCTCAGCCCGTCGTTGGGCTACGACATCAAGTGGGGCGGTCCCGCCATCACCGACCTGGATCAGGACGGCACGCCGGAAATCGTAGTGGGCGCCACCGTCCTCAACAATGACGGCAGCGTGCGCTGGACCGGGGCCGGCGGCAGGGGCGACAACGGCCAGGGCCCTCTTTCCCTGGTGGCGAATCTGGATATGGAAGGCACTCCCGAGGTGGTGGCCGGCAACACCGCCTATCGCGCCGACGGCAGCATCTACTGGCAGAACACCGATCTCACCGATGGCCTCAACGCAGTCGCCGACTTTGACCCCGACCCCTTGCCCGAGGTCGTCCTTGTCACCCAGGGCAATCTCTATCTCCTGGAACATGACGGCACGGTGAAGTGGGGCCCGGTCGCCCTGCCCGGCGATCCCGCCAACAACCTGGGCGGTCCGCCCACCGTGGCCGATGTGGACGGTGACGGCTGGCCCGAGATCGGCGTGGCCAGCAGCGCGGCCTACACCGTGTTCGAGGCCGATGGCAGCGTGAAGTGGAGCGCCCCGACGGATGGCGGAGCCGGCACGAGCGCCGGCACGGCCTTTGACTTCGAGGGGGACGGCCTGGTCGAGATCCTCTACGCTGATGCTTACAAGTTACGCATCTATCGCGGCAGCGACGGCACGGTGCTGTGGGAGACCGCCAGCCGCAGCGGCACCACCTACGACACGCACCAGATGCCTGTCGTCACCGACGTGGATGCCGACGGCCACGCCGAGGTCGTCATGGGCAGCAATAACCTGGTTGGCACACAGATTGACTTCCCCGGACCGCGCGGTATTCAGGTCTACGGTGACCTCAACGATCGCTGGGCTCCCACGCGGCCCATCTGGAATCAGCACACCTACCACGTGACCAACGTGGAGGACGACGGCACGGTACCCCAGGTGGAGACGGACAACTGGCAGCTTTACAACAACTATCGCGTCAACATCCGCACCGGCCTTCTGCCCGGCATCTCTGCACCCGACCTGACCGCTTCCTACCTGCGCGTCGATGTCGGCGCCTATCCCGCCGCCGTCTCCTTCACCGGCCGCATCGGCAACGGCGGCGCTGTGGAGGCGCCGGCCGGCCTGCGTGTGGCGTTCTATAGTGGAGATCCCAGCGCCGGCGGGACACGCCTCGGCAGTACAACCACCTCTCGCGCCCTGGCCCCCGGCGACTACGAGGACGTGACCTTCATCTGGACAACGCCCGGCTCCGGCCTGCAGACCGTCTACGTGGTGGCAGACGACGATGTCGCCTACGACGAGTGCAACGAAGCGAACAACGTGCACTGGTACCAGTACATCACCGGCCCCGAAGGCCCGGACCTGACCGTGCCCCTGCTGGATGGCAGTAGCGCCAGCACCGACCCGCGCACCCTCGCCATCGACGGTACGGTCAGCGCCCAGATCGCCAACCAGGGCTCCACCGCCGCCACGGGCGACTTCGACGTCACTTTCTTTGAGGACCTGGACGGCGACAGCGCCTACACCCCTGGCAGCGACAACGTCCTGGGCCAGACCACGATCAGCGGCGGCCTGGCCCCCGGCGCGACTGTCTCTGTGGAAGCCGCGGTCAGCGGTACGGTGCGTTTTGTCGGCAGCCCCCTCTGGGTCTTCGCCGATAGCGGCGATACCATTCCCGAATTGGACGAGGGCAACAACCTGAACCAGACGGCGACCCAGTGCCAGGTGAACGCCGCGCCGGCCCCGGACCTCACCCTCTCGCATCTGATGGCTGAGCC
>JBHHTZ010000335.1:0-5018 GCA_046753605.1 Anaerolineae bacterium | reverse complement strand
TATTAGCATAATGGTAAAACATTGTCAAGGGTACAGGCCCTGGGCTAGAATGTAGGTCTCAACCTCAGCAGGCACGTAGTACCGAAGCGTCTGGCCATGACCGGCCCGTCTACGTAAATCCGTCGATGAGACATCCAACAGCGGCATCGATACAAAATCAACGTTGCGGGAGAGGCCGGGGATGACCTGTCCCAACTCCTCCAGATTGGCATCGTAGCCCGGCCGGCCCACCACCGCCAGCCGGCACAGCGCCACCACTTCCTCAGGTCTATGCCAGGTCGGCATGTCGGCCAAAGAATCCATCCCCATGATGAAGTGAATCTCTGTGTCCGCTCCCCACCGTTCTCGGAGCACCTTGAGCAGGCCCACAGTGTAGGATGGCCCCGGCCGCTCCACATCAATCAGCGACACGAAGAAGTGGGGATTAGAGGCCACAGCTCGCGTAATCATTTCCACGCGATGCGTGGCGGAGGTCACAGGTTCGCCCAACTTGTGGGGAGGCGTGCCGGCCGGCACGAACACAACACGCGCCAAATTTAACTGCGTCCGCGCTTCCTCCGCCGCTGCCAGATGCCCGATGTGTGGCGGATCAAACGTCCCACCAAACACGCCAACTCTCATGCCCACTCCTGTCCAGTAAACAGTGATCAGTAAACAGTGATCAGTTATCAGTGGTTAGACTGATCACTGTTTACTGATCACTGATCACTGTTTACTGACCTCAGTTCTCCCACTCTAGCTCGGCGTCGCCGATGATGACGGTGTCGCCGTCACGAACGCCGGCCTTCTCCAGTGCCTCGAAGACACCCATAGCCTGGATTTGACGCTGAAAGCGGGCGATGGCCTCGTCGTTGTTCCAGTCCGTCATGGCCGCGATTCGTTCAACCTTGCTACCTGCGACGCGCCAGGTCAGGGGCTGCTCCGGCGTTACTCTCTGTCCGCGCCGGAACAGGCGAAAGCCGTCGTCCGTGTCTGCGGGGCGCAAGACAGGCAAATCTTCGGGGTCTGGCTCAGGCTCAGCGGGGAGTTCGTCCAACATGGCTGCGAGGCGCTGCAACATCTCCCGCACCTTCGCCTGGGTTACTGCGGATATAGCCATGGCCGGCAGACCGCGTTGCGCCATCTCGTCCTGAATAAGAGGCCACACCGCTTGAGCATCCGGCAGGTCCATTTTATTGAAAACGACCAGTTGGGGTTTGCCGGCCAGCCGGCGGCTGTACAGATCCAGTTCGCGGTTCACTGCCTCGAAGTCCTCCAACGGATCGTGTGACGCCCCATCCAGTAGATGGATCAGCAGGCGAGTCCGTTCGATGTGACGCAGAAACTTGTCACCCAGGCCAATTCCCTCATGCGCCCCTTCAATGAGACCGGGGATGTCCGCCACAACAAAGTCGCGGTACCCCACCGTCGCCACGCCCAGGTTGGGGCTGAGGGTCGTGAACGGATAGGCTGCCACTTTGGGCCGCGCAGCGCTGATGACAGACAGCAACGTGGACTTGCCGGCGTTGGGCACGCCGATGATCCCGACATCGGCGATGAGCTTCAGATCCAGGGCTAGCCAGCGTTCCTCGCCAGGTTCGCCCTTTTCGGCAAAGTGTGGCGCCTGGTTTGTTGGCGTGGCAAAGGCCGAATTTCCTCGCCCGCCCCGGCCGCCGCGAGCAACGATGGCTTCCTGGCCCTCGCGCACGAGGTCCGCTAGCAGGTCGCCAGTCTCCGCATCGCGGATGACCGTGCCCGCCGGGACAGCGATCCGTTCCTTAGCGCCGTCGGCGCCATGCTGCTTGCTTCCTGAACCCCGGCCGCCGTCGCTGGCCTTGAAATGCTGCCGGCGTTTGAACTGCAACAGCGTGTTGAGGCCCCTGTCAGCGTAGACGACAACATCTCCGCCACGGCCCCCGTGACCGCCGGCCGGCCCACCAAGCGGCACGTACTTTTCCCGGCGAAAAGCGACGGCGCCATCACCGCCATCGCCGGCCTTGACATAGATTCTTGCCTCGTCGAAGAAGTACCCTTCTGCCATAGAACAAGAATACATGAATGCCGTGGAACTGTCAAAGCTTGGGCAGTTTCTTAACATGCTTAAATCTTCTGGCATTTTAAGGTTCATTAGAAACGCCGTTTCCGGGCCAGAAACCGGCATGACTTCAATATATGGTGGAATCATGGCACGAGAATACCAACATCTAGTATTGAACGTCATTTCCGCACCGCCGGCTGGCGTTTCCGAGGGGTCTTGAAAAAGAGAGTCGTTTCTGGTAGAATGATGTCTGCGACCGTTGATGAGCTCGGCGATTGGGTTTCGCTCCCACCCTGGGAATGGATCGCAGGCTCGCAACAACCAGCTCCATAACAATCGAGAGTCCTACCATAACGGTAGACGGTACGTTGCGAGGGTTGCGACGGTACGTGATCGTCGCCCGGCAGCCAACATCCAAGGCTGTGCGCCCTGGGCCGATCTCGCCCCCCTCCTGAATCGCACACGTCGCCCGGCTGCGCCATTGGCATCCCCGTCGGTATTCGTGCGATTCGGCCCTACCTTCGCCGCATCCCCACGGTCACAATATCAGTTTGGCGCAAGCAAGCGTTGCATTTGCTTCAATAGTGATTTCCTAAATCCGGTCGATAGCCGACAAGGGGGTCTTTTGTCCCAAAAATCGGCTACTCCACCTGGTAGGACCGTCCAACCCTAAACTCTGAAGTCACTCACAGGGAACAAGCATACGATCAGGCAGGCCACTTGTGACAATCACACCATCTGACTCTGCACAATGGCTTGAGGAAAACTCAGGCCACCCGACTGACTCGAAGAGTCAAAGGCCCAAACGCAATATTAGCGCCGTATGGCAGGCAGCGCTAGGCGAACTGGAGCTACAGATGCCACGCGCAACGTTTGAGACCTGGCTGAAGGGCACTTGCGCCATCGACTACCAACCCGGCAATCCGGCAAACAACGAGGATGCGGTGCTGGTTGTCGGCGCACAAAACGCGTACGCGAAGGACTGGCTGGAGAATCGCCTGGCGACTAAGATCAGGCAAACGGTTGCCGGCATCGTCGGCCATTCTGTCAGAGTCGAGTTCCTTGTTCGTCAGAGGTCCAGAGACGAGGCCGTTCAACTGCTCGAGGGCGTGCCAGCCAATGCGCTAATCAGTCCTCCCGCTGAACCCGATGACGGCAGAAACATGCACCGGAACGGAAGGAGTACGTCCTACACGCATCTCAATCCGCGCTATACTTTCGATCGGTTCATCGTTGGAACCGGCAACCGGCTGGCTCATGCCGCGGTCCTGGCCATCGCCGAGCATCATGCTGAGCGTCCATATAATCCGCTTTTTATCTACGGCGGCGTCGGCCTGGGAAAAACACACCTGCTCCACGCCGCCGGCCATCTGCCGGCTGCCAGAGGTCTGAAAGTCCTCGTCGTTTCGTCAGAACAGTTCACGAACGACCTGATTACCGCTATCCGAACACAAACGACAAATGCCTTTCGCGAAAAGTATCGCGACGTGGATGTACTGCTCATCGACGACATCCAGTTCATTGCCGGCAAAGAGCGCATCCAAGAAGAACTGTTCCATACGTTCAACACGCTCCACAGCGCCAACAAACAGATCGTCCTGACCAGCGATCGACACCCGAAAGGTCTCACGACCCTGGAGGAGCGTCTGCGCTCTCGCTTCGAGTGGGGCCTTACAGCAGACATTCAACCGCCCGATGTTGAAACTCGCATCGCTATTCTACAGTCGAAAGCTGAACGCCACCCGGCGCCGATCCCCCTGGAAGTGCTGGAGATCATCGCGCACCAAATTCAGAGCAACATTCGAGAACTGGAGGGTGCGCTGAACCGGGTGGTGATGTACGCACGCTGCATGAATCTTCCGATCACGGTTGAGACAGCAGCACGCGCCCTCGCGGACCTGCTGGCGGCGAAACCGGAACCACCGTCGGTGCCAGTGATTCTGAAAATCGTGGCCGGCTTCCACGATCTGGCTGTGGATGATCTTCTCGGTCGGTCCCGCAACCGGCGCATCGCACGGCCACGCCAGATAGCCATGTACATCTTGCGCGAGGAGGCCGGCCTCTCCTTCCCTCAAATCGGGGCAGAGATGGGCGGCCGCGACCATTCCACGGTCATGCATGCGCATCGGAAAATCACCGATCTCATCGCCGAAGATGATTCCCTGAGACGCACAATCATGGTAATCAAACAGCGAATGTACCGGCGAGCGGAAGACTAGGAGCAGTGGCACCTCCATTGGCGGTCTCGCAACATACTCAGTCAATTGTATGTTGCAAGACCGCCAGGACACACAGAAAACCACCTCATACCCCCCCGGCGCGGCCACAGAGGCAGGCTGTAGGGGCAGGCTATGATGCCTGCCTCTGTGGATAACTCGTGAATATCTGTGGACAACCGGCCTAGATTGGGGATAACTGTGGATTGTGCCGTTGCCGTCCCGCCAACTGACATTTCCTCACCCCACACCAACTGCTAGTGGTTATCATCCCATCTCACCCCTACATCTGCGCTGACGAAAGTGAACCGCACATCGCAGCGGGCAAAATGACCAGGAACGCGCGCGAGCAGTTGTCCACCACCACCCACAGATTCTACACATTTCGCCCACACGCAGACGAAATGCAAGACGACCGCTGACTACTAGATGTAGGGGTAATTCATGTGCCTGCCCACCCACCGGGCCGTAACACCCCGCCGGATCCCATCTTTGTCCACACAATCCACAAGCCTACTACGACTACTAAAAGAAGTAATCTTCTGAGGAATAAAGTATTGATGTGGAAATTATCAACACACGCGTGGACTTGCTCAAAATCGCGCCAGCATCGCAGTTTTCATTTCCGGTGACGTAGGGTATAATTGAGCCCAATCACCGCCCTTTCGTTTTCTGCTGCGCGTGCTTCAGTAGTCTGAAGATGTACGCCCATGTTTCTCCTGATCATTGCCGGCCTATGTGGCCTGGCTGCCCTGATACTTCGCCGCCAACAATCCCTGGGGCGC
>JBHHTZ010000334.1:0-5040 GCA_046753605.1 Anaerolineae bacterium | reverse complement strand
CGATACGCCTTCGCTCCGCTCGGCTACTCAGGGTGCTACGTCCTGAGTAGTAACCCTTATCAATGCACTTGTCGATTATTATAGTGGGAAACTGGTGTCTGGGCAACCTCAGGTCCCGGGCGTTCTCGGAGTGAGTTGACAAACCACCGCGTTTCTGGCTATAATATGCTCCGTTTGAGCAACAGGCAGGAGCGTCTAAAATTATGGTCAACCAGCGGTCTGGCGCTGGGTTCATCTCGGTCATCCTTGTGGGCCTGGTAGCAGGCCTGATTGGCGGCATGCTGGGAGCCATAGTCGTGGTGCGGTTTGCGAACACACAAGACGGACAGACGGCTTTGAATCAGCCTCTTACGCCTACGCCGCTCCCTTCGCCTACCCCGACGGTGCGGCAGGTGCTGCCTTCCCCAACACCAACAGTACTTCCATCGCCGACGCCGTTCCCAACCCCGATGCCCGATATTGACGAACGGACGATGCGTGTGGTGGAGACCAACCGTAACTCGGTGGTGACTGTGGTCAGTTTGCTGGATGGACCGGGTGTCCAGGAGGGTGAGGAGACGAAGGTAGTGGGATCGGGGATCGTCCTGGATCGGGACGGGCACATTGTGACCAACGAACACGTGGTTCGCGGCGCGGCCGGCCTGCGGGTGATCTTGCCTGATGGTGCAGAGACAAGTGGCACGAGCGTGGGGGCGGATGAGCTGACGGATTTGGCCGTGGTCAAGGTCGAAAATCGTGACTTGACACCCGCGACGTTTGGCGATTCAGCATCCTTGCGGCCCGGTCAGCGGGTGATCGCTATCGGCAGTGCTCTGGGGGGATTTCGTAACACAGTCACTGTTGGTGTGGTCAGCGGTCTGGGCCGGCAGGTGGTCCCGCAGGGGGCGGAGTATGCATTGGAGAACTTGGTTCAGACGGATGCGGCCATCAACCATGGCAACTCAGGTGGCCCTCTCCTGAATATGCGGGGGGAGGTTGTCGGCGTCAACACCATTCTGATCCGTCGCGAACTCGATTCCGACGAGATTGTGCAAGGGATCAGTTTCGCCGTTCCAAGCGACACAGCCTTGCGGATTGTACGTCAACTGATCGCGCATGGGCGGGTTCGCCGGCCCTACCTGGGTGTTGAGGCTCGCCTGGTAACTCCGGAGATCAAAGCGACCTACGCACTAAGCGTCGATCACGGAGCCCGAGTTGAACAGGTGATAGCCGCCTCGCCAGCCGAAGCCGCCGGCCTCCGACGCGGAGACGTGATCCTTTCGATCGATGGTCAACTGATCAACGAGGACCATCCGCTGATCAATGTTCTGATGCACCATCGCGTTGGAGACAGCCTGGAGCTACTCGTGAACCGGGTTGGCGAAGAGCTTACTTTGACAGTGACCCTGGAGGAAGCACACACGGATTCCCAACGATGACGGGGACTAAGTCCGAAACTGTCATCGGTTGAGCCCAGAACGCCGCTCGTGAGCGTCCGAGCATCCGTGTCGTGCCAGCACAACCAAGGAGGAGACAAAACATGGCAGAGATAGCAGAAGCACAGCCACGGCCGGCCACGCAGACGTTGGGCCGCGTTCTGTGGTTTGTGCTATTGCCCCTGCTTATCGTGTTTGCATTATTGCTACCGCCTTTCTCGCTCTATGAGCGTATCGCGTACGCCGGCTTTACCAGCATCGGCGCGGATGGCGGCGCGATCACCGACAACAACGGTGCGGAGCTTTCCATCGCCCCGGGGGCGTTGACGACCAAGTCCCACGTGAGACTCCAGCCATTGGAGGCGTTGCCGGCGGCTGCCGTGGCTGCGTTCCCCGACAACGCGCGCCCAACTGGCACAGCGTATGCCATCGAGGTGCGCAGTGATGCGCCCACCCGCGCTACGCTGCGTTTGCCCCTGGCGGCGGAGGCCGGCCCACGTGAGACAGTGGATTTCTATACCTGGGACGGCACCGCGTGGTCGTGGATGCCCTATCGCTTCGACGGCGCGTCCGTGGTAGCTGACCTGCGCGGCCTCCCCCAGGCAGTCGCCCTGTTCCAGGTGGGACCCGTCTCGCCGGCTGTGGCAGTCTCGCTGTCCGCGGATTCACCCCTGGCGGAGCCGACGAATGCCCTGAACATCGTCAGCCCGACCGGCTGGTACGTCAGGGACGACGGGAACATTGGCGGCGACCTGGAGCCGCTCGACGTATCTGGCCTGAACCAGGGACAATCGGTGGTACCGGTCATCACCAACCGCGTCGATGGCGTCGTTCGCAGTGACTGGGTTGACAACCTGCTCATCGACGAGACGGCCTGGCGTCGTCACGCTGCCACAGTGGCTGCTCGCGCTGTACAAGCAGGGTACGACGGCATTGCAGTTGACTACCAGGCCATCGACCCACAACTGAGAGATTTCTTCACCGCATTCCTTCAGCATCTCGGCGATCGGCTGCATGCCGAAGACCGGCAATTGATTGTGGTTCTGGGCAGCCCGACCCGGACGGCGTCGGGCTGGGATACTGGCGCGTATGACTGGGCGGCAATAGGCCAGGCAGCCGATGGCGTGCGCCTGCAACTCGCGGACGAGCCAGCGGCCTTCGCCGATGGAGGACCGGTGGACAGCGTGTTGAGCTATGCAGTCACACAGATCGACCGCCGGAAGATCGTGCCGGCCTTGAGCATGGCGAGTCGTGACGTGGCCGGCGATCACGTGACGTATCTCTCGTACCGCGACGCACTGGCCCGACTCGTCGAGGTCGAAGTGCCGGCGGCCGGCCCGGTGTTGGTGGGTGAGCGTGTACAGGTTGATCTGCCCATGCTGGAGGCTTCCGGCGGCATTCAGTTCGATGATGCCACGGCGACGTACTGGTTTACCTACCCCGACGAGGCCGGCCAGAGTCACAAGGTTTGGCTGGAAGATGCCGGCAGCTTGGCGCGCAAACTCGACTTCATCAACCGCTGGAACCTGGGCGGCGTGGCGCTGCACGACCTGTCGGGGATCGATCCGCGAGTGTGGGACACGCTGACAGATTTCCAGGCCAGTGGTGCGGCTGCGGCTGCGGCGGCCGACTATTCTGTGGTCTGGACTGTGCAGGGCGAGAACGGGACCGAGCGGGTCGTACAGCCGATCAGCGCTACATCCCTCGAATGGCAAGCCCCCGAGGACCCCGGCGTGTACCAGATTCAGGCCGCTTTCTCATCCGACGGCGGTCAGAGCGCGGTGGTGGAGCCCGGCGGGGGGATCGCCGTGCAGGTGCTGGCCCCGACGCCGACCCCCACACCGTTGCCTCCCACGCCAACGCCGACCCCGCTGCCGGTCGCCGATGCGATGGTCGAAGCTCAGCGCCTGAACGTGCGCGAGGGACCCAGCACGAACTACAAGATCATTGACACCGTCGCGGCGGGTGATGAGTTGACGGTGACTGGGAAGAATGAAGATGGCGCCTGGCTCCAGATCGAGACCGACGAGATCGAAAAGGGTTGGGTCTTTGCGGAGCTGGTCACTACCTACATCGATCTGGGCGGGGTGGCGGTGGCCGAAGCGCCGCCCGAGCCGACGCCGGCGCCGCGCGCCGCGCTGGCCATGTCCGTCGCCCCACGTGGCAACGTGGGGTTCGGCTATGGCATTCAGGCCCACATGCTGGACACGGACCTGAATCGCGTGTTCGACATGATCAACGGTATGGGGTTCAACTGGGTAAAGCAGCAGGTCGAGTGGCTCGCTTATGAGCCGGCCAAGGGCCAGTACAACTGGGGTCCCCTGGATGCCATCGTCGATACGGCCAATGCGCGGGGTGTGAACGTGCTGTTCAGCGTCGTGAAGGCCCCGAAGTGGGCGCGTCCGGGCAACACCGACTGGAGCGTTGCCGGCCCGCCGGCCAATCCGCAGGACTTCGCCGACTTCATGGGGGCCATGGCTGGTCGCTACAAGGGTCGTGTAAGGGCCTACGAGATTTGGAACGAGCAGAACCTGTATTACGAATGGGGCCACGAGCCTTTGGACGCCGGCCGCTACGTGCAGCTCCTGGCAGCGGCATACAACGCCATCAAAGCCAACGATCCCAGCGCCTACGTCATCAGCGGCGCGCTGACGCCGACCGGCGTGAACGATGGGCAGGTGGCTGTTGACGATGCCGTCTACCTGGAACGGATGTATCAGGCCGGCGTGGCCCGTTACTGCGATGGCGTCGGTGTACACCCCAGCGGCTATAACAACCCACCCGACGCGACCGCCGGCTCGTGGAACGATCCATCGGCGCCGAGTTTCAAGGGGCATCGGAGCTTCTTCTTCCGGGATACCCTGGTGACGTACTATGCCATCATGCGCAAGTACGGCGACGCCGGCAAACGGCTGTGGCCCACGGAGTTCGGCTGGGCTTCGACCGAGGGACTCGGTGCAGTGCCGGCGGAGGGCTATGGCTACGCCGGTGACAACTCGGAGGGCGAGCAGGCCCAATTCCTGGTGCAGGCGATGCAAGAGGCTCGTAGTTGGGGCTTTGTTGGCCCCATGTTCGTCTGGAATCTGAACTTCGGGCCGGTGTCCGGTGCGCACGACGAGAAGGCGGCCTTTGGCGTCCTGAGACCGGACTGGGGCGCAAGGCCGGCTTATGCCGCTCTGCGTGATATGCCGAAGTAACTGAGCAAGGGAGCTTGGGAGCGGGGGAGCAGGGGTAAATCGCCCTTTGCTCCCCCGCATCTTTTTTGCCTTTCCGCCTCTGCTCACGCACGCACGTTGGGCGAAGGTCTCCGACCGAGCCCAGAGTAAATGCTGAACGCGGAATGCTGAATGCGGAATTCACCATTCATCGTTTGTCGTTGCCTCGGTCGGGAGACCCCCGGCGAACATAGAATCCAGATA
The DNA here is from genome assembly GCA_046753605.1 of Anaerolineae bacterium. GTDB lineage: Bacteria > Chloroflexota > Anaerolineae > Epilineales > JAANWY01 > JBHHTZ01. The sequence continues at coordinate 206 of JBHHTZ010000334.1, read as the reverse complement.
GGAGTTGAGACCTTGTCTTGTAGATCTTGGATGAATCTAAGTCTGGTGGCTCTGGCACTCCTCGTTGCCGGCTGTGTGCAGTCGGACGACTCGGCCAGCGTGGTGCGGGCCACCGTGCCGAAGCCGACCTTCACATTTGCCCCAAAGCCGACGTTCACGCCCATCCCAGCGGCGACGGAGGCCAGCGCAGCGCCGGCTGTCCCCAC
>JBHHTZ010000333.1:0-5052 GCA_046753605.1 Anaerolineae bacterium | reverse complement strand
TGGGAGATGCCAAGCTCATCGACGCGACAGTCCACGACGGGCTGTGGTGTCCGTTCGAAGATTGGCACATGGGCAACGCCGCCGAGTTCATCGCTGCTGAGTTCGGTGTGACACGCGAGGAGCAGGATGCGTTTGCCCTGGAGAGCCATCACAAGGCGATTCGCGCCATCGATGAAGGGCTATTCGGGGGCGAGATTGAGCCGGTTTCCGTCCCTGTGCGCAAAGGCGATCCGCTGGTGTTCGATACCGACGAGTCCCCCAGGCGAGACACGTCGGCCGAGGCGCTGGCTCGGCTGCGGCCGGCCTTTCAACCGGACGGCACGGTGACAGCCGGCAACGCACCCGGCATCAACGACGGCGCGGCCGCGCTGGTGCTCATGAGCCGGGCGGCGGCCGAGGCGCAGGGCATCCGTCCCATCGCGCGAATTCGAGCCTACGGGCAGGCCGGCGTGAACCCGAAGTGGATCTTCCACGCGCCGGTGCCGGCGATCCGCAACCTGATGGAGAAGGATGGCACGAGCATCGACGACTACGACCTCATCGAGGTGAACGAGGCATTCGCGGCTCAGATTCTGGCCAACGGCAAAGAGCTGGGATGGGACTGGGACCGCGTCAACGTTCACGGTGGAGCCATTGCACTGGGACACCCGATCGGCGCCAGTGGGTCGCGGATCGTGGTGACATTGCTCCATGCCATGCAGCAGCACGGCAAACAGATTGGCCTGGCGGCGGCCTGCCTGGGCGGCGGCGAGGCAGTTGGGTTAAGCGTTGAGGTGGAGGATGCTTGAAGCCACTTTCGCCCCCAATGGAAGCTATGCCTACCCGCTCAGCATTGCCAGCGCATCTGCGACCCGCGCCGCAGTGTCAGGCTCCAGTGGTATGGTGGTTTGTATGTCCATCAGGACGTCATAATTGAAACGGGCTGCTATCTCTGCGGTCCCCATCGAGAACAATTCCATCGCCAAGAGGAACTGGCCTGGATTGACAATAGCCACATCCCCGTAGTGGCGCATATCCAGCAGGTCGCGGTCGCTGCTGACCAGGTAGTGGGCTCGACCTTCCACCGCGCAAGCCAGGAACTTGTCATCCTTTGGATCCCGGCAGGCGCCGGAAAGCTCCATATCCCCCGGCACGTTCTCCGAAAAGCGTTCAAGCCCCTGCGCCAACCTGTCCAGGGGAGCCACCGCCCGTTCTCGGATTGCCGGCCGGCCCAGCACGCCGGCCAGTTCGGCTCGCGTGGCTGGGGAGGAGAGCAAGGTGAAGGTGCCGAGCCGCCAGTTCGCCACAACCCGGCGCATCAACTCGCCTTGAGTCAGCGCGTAACTGACCAGAGAAGTGGTATCGATGACTGCGCGCAGCACGGCCTACCTCACGGAAGAGGCAACTTCTTCACGGGCTTGCTCGATGATTGCCAGCACCTCCTCATCGCTCAGGGTCGCGTTTTCTTCAACGTTTCTGGCGGCGGCAGCCTCCAGCCAGTCAAAGAACGCTTCTCGCTCCTGGCGAAAACGCTGGAATTGCCGATATTCGTCCAGATTGATGATGGCCGCCTGGGACCGGCCGAAGGTCTCGATGATATACGTTTCGCGCTGCTCGCGCACCGCTTGCAGGACGTCGGTCAGACGCTGCCGCAGATCGGTCGCGCCAATGCTCCGTTCCATAGCGAGTACCTCCCTGGAGGATTGCAATGTTTATAGAGTCAACTCGGATTTGTGGGGTAGGGACTTTGGATGTTGGGCCCTCCCCCCCTCTGGGGGGAGTTAGAGGGGGGGGAGGCTCACGCCAGACCCACTGACTCCTCTGTACCCCTCGAATCCTAGTTGAGCCTGTTTATAATCATTATAAAGCTTATACACTTGTTCGTCAAGCCGTAGCGGTCACTGGTGTTCATGATCCCCGGACCACTGATCGAAATCCGGTTCAGGCTGTGGCGCCGGCCCCTCGAAGAAGGGCTCGCGGGCCGGCCCCAGGATGTGTACCGCTGACTGCTTGATGACCACCGTCCACCGCTTCTGCCGGCTAATATCCAGCCGGCGATAGGCGTGGCTGGACAACTCGATTTCCAGGTCGATGGAGCCAGGCTCAGCGAGCAGGCGGTCTTGGGAATCGAGGGAGGGTTGCTCGATGTGGAAGAACAACGTGTAGTGCGTGCCGTGATCCAGCTCCTCGACGATGTGACCCCGCAGTTGGACCTCCGGTTCGGATCGAGACAGGCTTCTTTCGGGCCGCAACAGCGTCACTCGCTCGGGCCGCACGCAGCAGTCGAGGCGCGCGCCCACGGCGTAGGGAGCCGGCGGGGCCCACAGTGTCGCTCGTCGAGTGGCGATACGCAGGCCGTCATCGCCGGCGTAGATCACCTGTCCACTGAAGATGTTCTTGGCGCCAGTGAAGCGCGCCACGGTTCGGTTGGCCGGCCGCTGGAGGATTTCGCGCGGCGGCCCAAGCTGCAACACGCGCCCCTCGTTGTAGACGGCCATCTGGTCGGCCAGCATGTGGGCTTCTTCCAGGTCGTGGGTTACAAACAGGATGGGCAGGTCAAAACGTTGTTTGACCTCCACCAGGTCGCGCCGAAGCCGGCTGCGGAGGGGCGTGTCCAGCGCCGCGAAGGGCTCGTCCAGCAGCAGCACGCGCGGCTGTGTGACCAACGCTCGCGCCAGGGCAACCCGCTGCTGCTGCCCGCCCGACAGCCGGTCTGGCCGGCGACTTCCTAACCCCTCCAGCCGCATCACCTGGAGCATCTCCCTCACAATCTGCTGTTTCTCGCGCGCGGAATGGCCGGTAAGCCCAAAGGCGATGTTCTCAGCGACAGTCAGGTGGGGGAAGAGGGCGTAGTCTTGCATGACGTAGCCCACACGCCGGCGTTGGGGCGGCAAGTTCACCCCCTGCGCGCTGTCGAAAACACATTCGCCGTTGATGGCGATGTGGCCGGCGTCGGGTGTCAGCAGGCCGGCCACCGCCCGGAGCGTCATCGTCTTGCCGGCCCCCGACGGCCCAAAGAGCACCGTCAAGCCTGTGTCAACCTCGAACTCGACGTCCAGGGCAAAAGTGTCCAGGTGCTTCTTGATGCAGACTTGTAACATGCCGCGCTATTCCACCACAAGCTGTGCTGCGCGCCGAGCGACGATGACGAGAACCACAGCGACCACCGTCATCAACACCACCATCACGTTGGCCTCCGCCTGCCGGCCGGCCTGAACCATGTCGTAGATGGCGATGGCCATAGTCTGGGTGCGGTGTGGGATGTTGCCGGCCACCATCAGCGTCACTCCGAATTCGCCCAGCGCCCGGGCGAAGGCCAGCACGGTGCCGGCCAGGATGCTGCGCCAGGCCAGCGGCAGCGTCACACTCCAAAAGATGCTGAACTCCGACCGGCCCAGCGTCCGCGCCATGTCTTCCAGCCGGGGGTCCACACTCTCGAAGCCGGCCCGGGCAGCCTGAACCAGGAGCGGGAACGATGCCACCGACGCAGCCAGCGTTGCCCCCCGCCAGGTAAATACCAACGGCCAGCCGAGGCCGGCAAAGAAGCGCCCGACCGGACTCTGCTGGCCTAGCGCGACCAGCAGGTAGTACCCCAGGACCGTCGGCGGCATCACCAGCGGCAGCGTGGTCAGCGCATCCAGCAGGCTCTTGCCCCGGAACTCACGGCGCGCCAGGACCCAGGCAACGAGCAGCCCAACCACGAGGGATAGCAGCGTGGCCACAGTTGCCACGCGCAGTGAGAGCAGCAATGGGAACCAATCAATCGTGGGCATGTCAGAACTCTCCTGGCAGCAGAAAACCGTATTTCTCCATGATGGGCCGGCCCTGCGGACCGTTGACGAACTCGATAAAGGCACGAGCAGCCTGCTCGTTGGGACTACCCTGGATCACAGCCAGTGCCTGGTTCAGGGGCTCGTGGAGGTCAGCATCGATCAGCGTCCAACTGATTTCGGGCACGTCAGCAATGGATAGTGCAACGATGCCGGCCGGCGCGTTGCCCGTCTGCACGAATTGCAGCGTCTGGCGTACGTTTTCACCGTAGACCAGCTTGGGCTGGAGACCATCCCAAAGGCCGGCGTGTTGGAGCGCCTGTTTGGCCGCCAGGCCATACGGGGCATGGTCGGGATTGGCAATGGCTACGCGGAGGATCGATGGGTCAAGCAGATCCCCCAGGTCTGTCGCCGTCACGCCGGCCTTTCGGTTCACGGCCAACACGATCCGCCCCTGGCCATAGAGTTGCTGGGTTTGCGGGATGATCAGGCCCCTATCCCGCAGCCGGTCGATGTAGGCGACGTTCGCCGCGGCGAACAGGTCGAAGGGTGCTCCGTTCTCGATCTGGGTTGTCAGGTTGCCGGTCGAGCCGAAGGAGAAGATTACGTGCCGGCCTGTCTGCTGCTCGAAAAGCTGCCCGATGTCGGTGAAGGCGAACTGTAGATCGGCTGCGGCCGCGACCAGCAAGTCGTTCCCGCGCGCTGTTTGTGGTGTGTTTGTGGCAGCCGGCCCCGTGCAGGCCACGACGAGGAGGAGGCCGGCCAGGAAAGACAGGGGTCTTGCGAGGGCTATATGACAACGAATTCCAGGATTCATCGAATCGCAGAAGATGACACATCCTGAATGTTCCACTGAGGCTCACACAGCTTCCAGGAGGCGAGAGTAATCCTCAGCCGTGTCGATGTCGAGCAGCGGGTGTTCATCGTCCAGTGGCACGGCCACGACCTTGTCGGGGTGGCGGCGCACGATTTGCCGGCCGCCTTCATCACCCGTGATTTGAGCCAACTCTGGGAACAGGGAGCGATCAAAGAGAACCGGCATACCACGGCGGTCCTGGAAAACCGGCAGAACGATGGGAGCGCCCGTCTGCTGATACGTCTCGATGATCTGATCGATGACCACCGAGGTCAAGAACGGCTGGTCAACGGGAAGGAAGAGCGCGCCGTCGGCGGCGGGTGCGACAGCCGCAAGGCCGGCCTTCACCGAGGTGCTCTGTCCGTCGCAGAAGTGGGGATTCTCGACGAGGTGAACATCCAGGCCGGCCAGCGCCCGCCGGACCCGCTCTCCCGCAAACCCGACCAC
>JBHHTZ010000332.1:0-5057 GCA_046753605.1 Anaerolineae bacterium | reverse complement strand
ACCGAGGAGCGAACGATATGTCCGAATTCTCCTACATCGGAAAACGAATACCCAAACCCGACGCTCTACCCAAGGCCACCGGGGAGGTCGTCTATGGGCACGACTTGAAAGTCCCCCGCATGTTGCACGGCAAGATTCTGCGCAGTCCGCTGCCTCATGCGCGCATCTTGCGCATCGACACCTCTCGGTCTGAACGGTTGCCGGGGGTGAAGGCAGTCATCACGGCGCAGGACATGCCGGCCCGACGTTTCGGCTTCGGGAGGGACCGGACGCCCCTGAAAGGAGACAAAGTGCGCCGCTTCGGCGACGAGGTGGCGGCCGTGGCAGCGGTGGATGAGGAGACGGCCGAGGAGGCGTTGGAACTTATCCAGGTGGATTACGAGCCTTTGCCCACACTATTTGACCCTGAACTCGCCCTGGAACCGGATGCACCTCTCATCCACGAGGACCGGGGGAGCAACCTGTTTCGCCATCAGGAATACGTTTACGGCGAGCCAGAGCGCGCCCTGGACGAGGCGGATGTCGTGGTGGAGGACTTCATCGAATTGGGGTACGTCCAGCCAGCCCCCCTGGAAACCAGCTTCTGCCTGGCCGAGTTTGACCAGGCCGGCCACCTGACCCTCTGGAGCACCACGCAGATTCCGTTCCTGCTCCAGCGGGACCTGGCCGGCGTCCTGGGTATGTCGGGAGGCGACATCCGCATCATCCAGACAGCCATCGGCGGTTCGTTCGGCCGGGGGTTGGATATGTACTCCTTCGAGCCGATTTGTGCGTGGCTGGCGCGGGTGGCTGGCCGGCCTGTTCGCCTGGCCTTCACGCGCCAGGAGGAGTTCGCCGTCAGCGAGGCGCGGCAGCCGATGCGCGTGTGGGCGCGCTCCGGGGCGATGCGGGATGGCCGGCTGTGGGTTCGGGATGCAAAGCTGTTGCTGGACAACGGGGCCTACGTCTCCTGGGGTACCCTCACCACCCTGGTTCTCATGGAGGCGGTCGGCTCCCTCTACCGGGTCCCCCACGTGCACGCGATTGTTGACAGCGTCTACACCAACAACCTCATTACCGGCGCTATGCGCGGTTTCGGCAACCCCCAGGGGTCGTTCCTGGTCGAAGTGCAGATGGACCGCCTGGCCGAGGCAATTGGCATGGATCCGCTGGAATTTCGCCTGCGGAACGCGAACCGACCATTTGAAGAGACACCCCAGGGGCTCAAGATCACCAGTTGTGGCTTGACAGAATGTTTGGAAGAGGCAGCGAACCGAATTGGGTGGGGAACTAAAGGAACTGAGGAAACTCGGAGGAACTCAAGGGAACTTGGAGGAACGGATCAATCCAATCTGCAATCTGCAATCCGCAATCCGCAATCGATACGCCGTGGGATTGGCATTGCAGCCACGATGAATGTGGGCGGTGGCGCGCGTATCTACCGCTCCGATGGCTGCGGCTGCATCGTCAAGGTGGATGACTTTGGGCGTGTCAGTCTGCTAACCGGCGCTACTGAAATCGGCCAGGGGTCCGATGTGGCACTCACCCAGATCGTGGCCGAGGAACTCGGAATACCGCCGGCGGAGATCACTGTAATCAACAACGACACAGCGCTCACGCCGTGGGACGTGGGTGTGCACGCCTCCCGCACGACATTCATTGCCGGCAACGCCGCTCTGCTGGCTGCCCGAGAGGTCAAGGCCCAAATCCTGGAGACGGCCGAGGAGTTGCTGGAAGCATCCCCGGCCGATCTGGAACTGCGGGACGGCCATGTGAGAGTCCGAGGCGCTCCTGAGCGACGGGTCCCGTTCGACAAGGTGGTACGCGCGCGACACTTCCGCGAAGGCGGCCAGGTGATCATCGGCCACGGCTGGTACGACCCACCCAACGAAATGGTCGGCGCCGACGGCAAGGGCAACATTTCGGCGGCCTACGGTTTTGGTGCACAGGCGATTGAGGTTGAGGTTGACACGGAGACGGGTCGGGTACGACCCCTGCGGGTCGTGTCGGCCCACGACGTGGGACGCGCGATCAACCCGATGTATGTGGAGGGGCAAATCGAGGGCGGCGTGGTGATGGGGTTGGGGTATGCCCTGAGTGAGGAACTTCAGGTCAAGGAAGGTCGCGTTGTCAACCTCACCCCCTTTGACTACCGCATGCCGACGATCATGGACGCCCCGCCCATCGAAACAATCATCGTCGAGACAGATGATCCAGAAGGGCCGTTCGGAGCCAAAGGCGTGGGCGAGATGGGGACCAATCCAACTGCTGCCGCAGTGGCCAACGCTGTCTACGACGCCATCGGCGTGCGAATCAACAGCCTGCCTATTACCCCTGAGAAGATCCTGCGAGCGCTACGCAGTACAGATTGATGCGCATTCCCGCATTTCTCACTCCTTTGCAGAGACCGAGGCGGAATTGCTGGAGGCGTGGCATGACTACTTTGGTACTTGAGCGTGATCCGGTGGCCGTGGCAGTCTAAGTGACCGCTGACCATCTTGTCGTTGAACTCGATGATGGGCGTACGATTTCGGCTCCGCTAGAATGGTATCCTCGACTGGCACACGGAACACCGGAAGAGCGCGGCAACTATGAAATCTGGGGAGAGGGTACGGCCATCTCGTGGCCGGCCCTAGATGAGGATCTCAGTGTTGAGAGCATCCTGGCCGGTCGGCGGAGCGGCGAAAGCCGGCGGTCCTTCGAGCGCTGGCTGGCCACACGACAACGATAATCTGCACGCGAAGAGGATGGAGCAAAAATGAGCGACAAACCACACCTGAACCCCCACATCGCCGCCGCGCCGGTCTACGCCGCCGGCACTTCTGCCGAGGAGGTGGCTGCCCAATACGGCGTGACCGATGTGGTGAAGATGTCGTCCAACGAGAACGCACTGGGGCCGTCTCCCCGGGCAGTGGCAGCCATCCGGGAGACCGTGCCCACGCTGAACCGCTACCCTCGCGTGGCCGACGACCTGCTGCGAGAGCGGCTGGCGAGACTCCTGGGGCCGGGCATCGCGCCAGAGCACATTGCCACCGGCAACGGCGGCAGCGAGTTGCTGGCCATGATTGCCCGGGGCTTTATCTTTGAGGACGGAGACGAAGCCATTCTCTGTCCGCCCACTTTCCCGATGTATGAAATCTTTGTCCGCCGGCAAGGTGGACAGCCGGTGTGCGTCGATCTGACGCCCGATTTCCAGTATGACGTGGACGCGATCCTGAACGCCATCACCCCGCGCACGCGGCTCATCTTCATCTGCACGCCCAACAACCCGACGGGAATCGTCATGACCCGCGCTCAGGCGGACCGGCTCATGGCCGGCGTGCCGGACCGGGCCGTGGTCGTCTTTGATGAGGCTTATGTCGATTTCGTGGACCTGGATGACCACGTGGATACCCTGCGGTACGTGCGGGGGGGGCGGTACGTGATCGTTGTGCGCACTCTCTCCAAGTCCCACGGGTTGGCCGGCCTGCGGGTGGGCTACGCGGCGGCCCACCCTGAGCTGGCCGAATACCTCTGGCGCACCCGCATACCTTTTCACCTGGGCGCGCTGGCCCTGGCCGGCGCGATGGCAGCGACGGAGGATACCGATCACGTGGCGCGATCGCGCGAGATGGTGTTGAGCGGGCGCGAGTGGCTGTATCAGCAGTTGACGGATTTGGGGCTCTTTGCCATCCCCAGCCAGGCCAACTTCCTCATCTTCCGACCGGAGTACGATCCACAACTGATCTATGACCACCTGCTGAGGCGCGGCATTGTGGTCCGGCCGGCCGGCTTCTTCTACATGCCGGATTTCGTCCGCGTCACTGTGGGAACGCAGGAGCAGAACGAGCGCTTTATGGGAGCGCTTAAGGAGGTGTTGGACGAACTGGCGGCGTTGGAGGAGGCCGGCGAGGAAGTGCGCAGGGCCGAGAAAGGCGAGGTTGTGCTATAGCCATCCAGCCATCCAGCCATGAACGATCTCTTCCGCAACCTGACCGTCCTCAGCCTGGAACAGGCACTGACTCTGCCCTTCCTCACCTACCGCCTGGCGCTGGAAGGGGTGCGCGTGATTCGGATGGAGCATCCACGACGGGGCGATCCGAACCGGTACGCCGGCGACAACGTGCTGGGCGAGGAAGGCATGAACAGCTACTTCCTGCCCTACAACGGGGGCAAGGAAGCCGTCACGCTCAACCTGGCCACCGAGGAAGGTCGAGCCATCTTCCATGAGTTGATCGCCCAGTTGCCGGCGGACATCTTCGCCTGCAACACGCTGCCGCGCAACTATGCCAAACTGGGCATCGACTACGAGACGCTGCGCCAGATCAAGCCCGACCTGATTTGGGTGGGCATCACCGGCTTTGGACCGGAGAGCAACGAGCCGGCCTACGACCCCATCCTCCAGGCTCGTTCGGGGTTCATGGACCTGACCGGCGAGCCGGATGGCCCGCCGCAGGTCTTCGGCCTGCCCATGGTGGATCTGGGGGCGGCCGAGCACGCCTATGGCCAGGTGATGAAGGCCCTCTACCGCCGCGCCGCGACGGGAGAGGGGAGCCGAATCGACATCGCCATGTACCGCAGCGCCGTTTCCTGGATGATCATCCCCGTGACGATGGCCAGTAGCTTCGGCCAGGTGATGACCCGTCGGGGGAACACCCACCCGATTTTCGCGCCCGTGTCGGTCTATCCCACGGCCGATGGCTACGTCTACATCGCCGTGGGCAGCGATCAGCAGTGGGAGCGGGTGACCCAACTGCCGGGGTTCGAGGAGTTGGATCGGGAGGAGTACCGGCGCAACGCCGGCCGCATCTCTGCCAGGGAGACCCTCAACCGGGAACTGGCTGAAATCGTCCGGACCCGGTCCAGCGACGAACTCATCGCCCTGTTCCGCGACATCGGCGTGCCCCTCTCGCGGGTCTACAATGTGGCCGAGGTGGTCGAAGACCCGTACCTGGCGCCGGACATGCTCCACACCCGCGATCCCAGGACGGGCGTGGAGATCACGCTCCCACCGCCGCCGGTGGTCACGCCGTTCCTGCGGGAGCGAGGCCGGCGCATCAGCTTCCCTCCGCGTCAGGGGGAGCACAGCGCGCGGGTGT
>JBHHTZ010000331.1:0-5071 GCA_046753605.1 Anaerolineae bacterium | reverse complement strand
ATGCCGGCCACCTCCAGGGCACGCCAACCAAAGATGCCCTGATATTGCAAGTTGTGGATGGTCAAAACCGTCGCGGTATCGTTGAAGAATCGGTCTTCGCCGTAAATCGTGTGCATCCAGTTCGGGATGATGCCCGTGTGCCAGTCGTTGCAGTGCAGGATGTCCGGACGCCAGTCCATATGCCGGCACATTTCCAGCGCTGCGCGGCAGAAAAAGATGAAGCGATCTGCATCATCGTCGTAGCCGTAGATGTTCTCGCGGTCGAAGTAGTGGGCATTTTCCACAAAGTAGATGGGAACTGTACCGTCCATTGCCGACCCATAGATCGTGGCCGGCTGCGTCTCGCGGTCCATCGGGATTGGGAACGGGTCAAGGGCCGGCTCTAACCCAAAACGTTGTTTGTCCACCTGGCGGTGGGCCGGCATGACCACCCGGATGTCATGGTCCAACTGGAGGATGGCCTTGGGGAGCGAGCCGGCTACGTCGGCCAGCCCCCCTGTCTTGGCGTAAGGAACAACCTCGGCCGAGAGGAACAGGATTCTTAACCGCGCGTTCTTCTTCATGGTCTGCGACGTCCTTTGCGAGCAAGATCAGATGGCAGGTGGAATCGCTGCCAGTGTAGCATAAACGGGCGATGTGCGCAAGGGAGCCGGCGGCACCCGTACTTCAAATTCCACCTTGCAAATTCCACGAAAACTACTAGAATTGAGGGTCGGTACAGTAGATTAACCATAACTAACACTGGTCTGGAGGAGGTTGTCACATTGGACTTCTTTAACCCTGGCGAGCTTCCCAAGCTGCCACCCAGGCTCAGTCGGCTTGACCGACTGGCCTACAATCTGTGGTGGAGTTGGAATCCTGAAGCACGCCGGCTCTACAGTGCCATCGATCCTGATCTGTGGGAGTACGTGTACCACAACCCGGTGAGGTTCTTGCACCAGGTCGGGCCGGCCGCGCTGGAGCGCGCAGCCAGCGATGAAACGTTCCTGTCCCGTTACAGGACGGTAATGGCTGCCTTCGACGCCTACATGAAGCCCGATCAGACATGGTTTGACCGCACTTATCCCGATCTGGAGGATCACACCATCGCATACTTCTCGGCGGAATTCGGCCTTCACGAGTCGCTTCCAATCTATTCCGGAGGCCTGGGCATCCTGTCCGGCGACCACTGCAAGGCAGCCAGCGATCTGGGACTGCCCTTCGTCGGGGTCGGCTTCCTGTATCCGCAGGGGTATTTCCACCAGCAGATCGATCCCTGGGGCACGCAGAAAGCGATCTACGAGAAACTGGACTTTTCCGATGTGCCGGCCCTGCCGGCCACCGACGATTCGGGCGAGCAAATCGTGGTCCAGGTGGATCTGCCTGGCCGACAAGTGTACGCCACTGTCTGGCAGATTCAGGTAGGGCGTGTGCCGCTGTTCCTGCTGGACACGAACGTGCATCCCAATAACCGTGCAGACCGGACATTGGCCGCCCGGTTGTACGGCGGCGATCAGGAGATGCGTATCTCTCAGGAGATTGTGCTCGGTATCGGCGGCGTGCGGGCACTGCGCGCCCTGGGGATCATGCCCACGGTCTGGCACATGAACGAAGGGCATTCCGCTTTCATGGTCCTGGAGCAGGTCAGGCAACTGGTTCAGGATGAAGGGCTGACGTTTGACGAAGCTCGCAAGGCTATCACTGCGCACAACGTGTTCACAACCCACACGCCGGTGCCGGCCGGCCATGACGCTTTCCCCTTCGATGTTGTCGAGAAGTACTTCGGCGGTTACTGGCCACAAATGGGATTGGACCGCGACGGCTTCATGGCCCTGGGCTACCACGAACAGCCATGGGGAGAAGCCCGCTTCAGTATGACCGTGCTGGCCCTGAAGCTATCGGGCCGCTACAACGGCGTCAGCGAGCTCCACGGCCGCGTCTCGCGCAAGATGTGGCACGTACTCTGGCCTGATCGCGCGGTGGATGATGTGCCGATTGGCCACATCACCAACGGTGTACACACGAAGACCTGGCTGGCGCCTGAGATGGCGAACCTTTTCGATAGGCATCTCGGCGAGGGGTGGGAAGAACGGTTGGATGAGCCGGCCACCTGGGATACCGTCGCAGAGATTCCTAATGCCGAGTTGTGGCGAATACACCGCCAGCGGAAGCAGATGATGATCAACTACCTGCGCCAACGGGTTCGCCGGCAGCGGGAACGCAATCTGGCGTCTCTCGACGAGATCGCAGTCGCCGAGCAAATGCTGGACCCCGAGGCGCTAACCATCGGTTTCGCGCGGCGGTTCGCCTCCTACAAACGCGCCACGTTGATCTTCCGGGACCTCAACCGCATCCAGCGAATCTTGAATCAGCCGGGCCGGCCGGTGCAGATCATCTTCGCCGGCAAGGCCCACCCGGCCGATGACCCCGGCAAGGCGCTCATCAAGCACATTGTGGAGCTGTCCAGACATCCCGGATTCCAGGGCCGGGTCGTCTTCGTCGAGAACTACGACATCAACGTCGCGCGCTTCCTGGTCCGAGGTGTGGATCTGTGGCTCAACAACCCGCGCCGGCCCCTGGAGGCCAGCGGCACCAGCGGCCAGAAGGCAGCGCTCAACGGCGCGCCAAATTTCAGCGTGTTAGACGGCTGGTGGCCCGAGGCTTTCGATGGCACCAATGGATGGGCTATCGGGACAGCGATGGAAAATGCCGACCCGGATACGCAGGATGCCGCCGACGCCGCGTCTCTCTACCACATCCTGGAAAACGAGATTGTGCCCCTATTTTACGACCGCGATGCGGATAGGGTTCCCCACGGCTGGCTACGTGTTGTCAAGGCGTCGATTCGGACCTGCGCACCCCGCTTCTCCATGCGGCGGATGGTGAAAGAGTACGTCGAGCGGATGTACGTGCCGGCGATGGACCAACAGGTTGAAGGTTGGAAGGTCGAAGGTTGAAGGTTGGAGGTTCTGGGGAGGGTGAAGCTCCGAGTTTCTTGCGTGAAACCTGCGCCCATCAGACTGGCGGCCAGGGGATGTGCCGGCGGCCGGGCTCGGGCGAGGGAAACAGCCGGCTGCTCAGCAAGTCGGTCACGCGTCGCCGCAAGGCCGCGAGCTCGTCGTCGGCGAGAAGAAGCTGTAGTGTGTTTTCAACGGGGTCGCCAGGGGCAAGGCGCCGGCGCAAGGCTTCCAGGTCGTCGAGCATGGAGCTGGGGATGGGCTGGCCGGCAAAGTCCCAGATCACCGTGCGCAGCTTGGGCAACGCGTGAAATGTTACCCCGTGATCGACTGCCCAGATTCGCCCATCGGTCCCCAGCAGGCAGTGACCACTCTTGCGGTCGGCGTTGTTGATGATGTAGTCAAACGCGGCCAGATGCTGGAAGTCATCGACGAACCGATCTTGCAAGGTGAAGTAGTGCTCCTCCGGGTCGGCGTCGATGTAGAGCTGCACCGATCCTACCCCGTGGGGACCATCCCGCAGAACGGTCGGCGGCACGTAGGACCACCCGAGCGCCTGACTCACAACGAACGTGGCAACCTCCCGCAAGTAGAGTGTACCCTCCGGAAAGTCCCACAGGGGCCGTTCACCGCTGCGCGGCTTGTAGACGACCAGGTTGCGCGTGCCGTTATGGGCGATGGTCGCCAGGAAGGTGTAGTTGGAACTCCAGGGCAGCAGACCCTCCGTCTCAAGCTCGCCATGCCCCAGCAGATCCAGCACCTGGTCCATCGTCATTTGCCGGCTGGCGCCGCGCGTTCCCGTTTTTTCCTCCATCTGTCTGTCGCGCCCCCACGCCCCCTGCCGTCGCTTACAACTCGACCGGCTTCGGGTGGCCATTGCTGGGCGGGCAGAAGTGGCCCTGAGGGTCCTTGGGATTTCCGCACAGCGGGCACAAGGGCCGGCCCTGGCCCACAATCGACGCCGCATGCCTGCTGAGCGCCCGCATCTGCTGGCGTGTCCCGGTAAGCCGCACCACGTCCGGCTCTTGCAGTTCCTCATCCTCTTCAAAGATCAACTCCTGGGCAACCAGGATGATCAGGTCCGCCTCTTCGTCATAACCCAGCCCCATCTGGCCGACACGCCACAGCCCATTCACCGGCTGCAGGAGCGCCATGTCGTAGCTGACATCCTGCGCTGCCCCCTCGCCTTGCGGATACCGCTTCTCCAGAGCTTCCAGGAGCTGATCGAGGCTCGAAGACAGCGCCTGAGCCTGCTCTTTCTCGATGATCAGAGACACGACGGTGCTCCCCTGGGTCGCCTGCAAGTAGAAAGTGCGCCGGCCCGGTGGCCCGAGCGTCCCGACGGTGATAAAACTGGCCGGGTCAAGATCGTAGACGAAATCAGGCATTCTTCATTTCACCTTTTCCAGTCATCAGTGATCAGTAATCAGTGTTCCCTGTCACTGATAACTGATCACTGATGACTGATTACTGATTACTGATCACTGATTACTGATCACTGATCACAGGTATTCCTCGGGTGCCAACTCTTCGACCGCCGACGGGCGCCCCTTCCCATCCGCTTCCCCAATGTGGCTCGTATCGTTCAGCCGCACCAGTCGCGGACCCATCTTGCTGAAAACCAGGATGTTCAGTGAGGCCGGACTGACGGCGAGACGCTGAAACAGGTCCAGGTGCATGCCGGCGTAGTGGGCGATGATAGCTTTGATGACGTCGGAATGGGATACGGCGGCAATCGTACCCTCAGGGTGCTCCGCCCGAAGGGCGTCGATCTCGGCGACGGCGCGCGCCTGCATCTCGCGCATGGCCTCGCCGCCCGGGAAACGGGCGCCGCTGGGATGGAACTGCACGATTCTCCACAGCTCGGTCTTGGCCAGGTCTTCCAGCTTCTGGCCGGTCCATTCGCCGTAGCGCGCCTCGCCGATGCCCTGGCGGATGTGAACCGGTAGGCCGTGTGGTCGTGCGATGGCTTCAGCCGTCTCCATGGTGCGTTCCAGCGGGCTGGAGTAAATGGCCTTCAGCTCGACGCCGGACAGCCGGCGCGCCAGCGCCTCGGCCTGCTGACGGCCCTCCTCATTCAGATGCACGCCTGGCGTCCAGCCGGCCAGCCGATTCGTTCCCACCCAGTCGTTCAC
>JBHHTZ010000330.1:0-5092 GCA_046753605.1 Anaerolineae bacterium | reverse complement strand
GGTTCAGGGGCACCCACGTGCCCCCAACTACTGCTGGGTAACGAACTGTCCACGGTTGTTTTCTCAGACATAGATTGACAGAAAACCAGTAGGTATTATATGCAAGATCGCTTGAATCGTCAACCACCGCCCGTTCAGGCTGTAAGTGACTACCAGCCCACCTGCTGCCAGAAAGAGTCCGGCAAGCTGGAACTGTTGAATGCGGGTCATCGCACCACCTGCACGAGCGGGCGCTGTAGAGGTTGCGCTGCTGTACTCCCGCCGAAAGAGCGGGCTCAGACTCAACTCCACCACCGAGCGGGCTTTGATTCAGTTCCTATTCGTTGATTTTCAGTTGGGGTATGTCCGTTTGAGTGTCCATACCCCAGCTTGCCACACTATCGTCAGAAGTTCAAGTCATTCATTATTTTGTCCAAAGTCCAATAAGACACTTGCCAACCCCGACAAAAACGATTACAATCGTACGGGATCAGACTCACCGGTAGTATACCTGAAAGCACCCCAGAAATCAGTAACTCGCGGTTAGAAAGATCGGGGCGGCAGAATGACTGACGAACTCGACATCAAGCTGGTCCGCCAGGCGCTGGCACAGCCGCGCCCCGGCCTGAGAGCCCAGTTGGGCATGAGCCCGCGCCCACGCGCGTCCATCACCATCAACGCGCCGGCCCGCGCCGGCGGTGTCTTGCTGCTGCTCTACCCCCTGGATGGCCGGCTGCACCTGGTGTTGACCCGCCGCGCCGAACACCTGCCCAGCCACAAGGGTCAGATTTCCCTGCCCGGCGGCGCGCGAGACCCGGGCGAGTCCTTCGAGGAGACAGCCCTGCGCGAGGCGCACGAGGAACTGAACGTAGACCGGGCCGGCATCCAGGTGCTGGGGCAGTTGACACCCCTGTACATCTCGCCCAGCAACTACTGCATCCGCCCGGTCGTGGGCTACGCGCCGAGCCGGCCCGCTTTCCGCCCGGACCCCGCAGAGGTCGCCGAGGTTCTGGAAGTTCCGCTGGCCGACCTGCTCGATCCATCCACCGTGCAAGAAGAGGATTGGGACCTTCACGGCCTCCAGGTGCGAGTACCCTTCTTCGCCGTCAAGGAGCACAAAGTCTGGGGAGCAACAGCCATGGTCCTGGCCGAATTCGTCGAACTGATCCGCACCGTAGTATAATTCGCCGAACGCAGCATGGATCGTGCTGCCCGTCCGTGAGAACAGCGTCCTCAAAACCATCCAATACGCAGTACGCAGTACGCAATCTGTTGCATCGCTAAACCGAACCGTGCGACGCATACGTGATCTTGAAAGGAAAACGCAGATGAATGACACATACATCGTCTCCGCCGTGCGCACACCCACCGCCAAGGGCCGGCCAGGTGGCGCCCTGGCCGATGTGCGGCCCGATGAGCTGGCGGCCAAGATTCTGGTTGAGGTGGTGAAACGCGCCGGCCTGGAGACCAAGGACGTGGAAGACATCATCATGGGCTGTGTGACCCAGGTGGGGGAGCAGGGCATCAACGTCGGGCGCGTGGCGCCGCTCCTGGCCGGCTTCCCCGTCGAAGTGCCGGCCGTCAGCATCAATCGCATGTGCGGCTCCAGCCAGCAGGCTATCCACTTCGCGTCCCAGGCCATCGCAGCCGGCGACATGGACATCGCCATTGGCGCCGGCGTGGAGAGCATGTCCCGCGTCCCCATGGGCTCCGACTGGACCGCGCCGCTGCACCCCGACTTCCCCTACGACCTGGTGCCGCAGGGCATCTCGGCCGAGATGATAGCCGAGAAGTGGGAACTCACCCGCGACGAGCTGGACGACTACAGTTTTCGCAGCCACGTCCGCGCCGCCGAGGCCACCAACCAGTGCTATTTCAGCCGTGAGATCATGCCGGTCGAGGTGGAGAAGGACGGCGACACAGTGATTGTATCCGTAGACGAAGGGATACGTTTTAATCCAGATCGAGAGAAGATGGCCCAACTGGACCCGGTCTTCAAAGTGGGGGGCGTGGTGACAGCCGCCAACTCCAGCCAGATTTCCGATGGGGCGGCGGCCGTGCTCGTGGCTTCCGAGCAGGCGCTGAAAGAGTTCGATCTCACACCCCGCGCACGCATCGTCGCTCGCGCGGTTGTCGGCGTCGATCCGGTGCTGATGCTGAGCGGCCCCATTCCGGCGACCCACAAGGTGCTGAAGAAGGCCGGCCTGACCATGGACGACATCGACCTGTTCGAGGTCAACGAGGCCTTCGCGTCGGTGGTTCTGGCGTGGGCCAAAGAACTCGAACCAGACATGGACAAGGTCAACGTCAACGGTGGCGCGATTGCGATGGGCCATCCGTTGGGCGCCAGCGGCGCGCGTCTGATGGTGACGCTACTGCACGAGCTGGAGCGCCGGGGCGGTCGCTACGGCCTGCAGACGATGTGCATCGGCCACGGCATGGCCACTGCAACGATCATCGAGCGGGTTTGAGCATTTCGCGCACGACTTCTCGCAGGCCGGGCACGCGCTTGAGTGGTTGGATCTGCTCTGTGCGGAACCAGTCAACGTAGTCACCGCCGGCGTACACCACATATCCCAGGCTACCCACGTACGTCGCCGTTACCGCCAGCGGACCCCACGGTTCGATGGTGAAAAGCCAGTCCTTGGCAAAGGCCAGGCCGCGCAGAATCCACTCCATGCTGCTGCGATGCTGCCGAAAGCGTTCAGCCAGGTCACGCGTTTCATTGAGCACAGTTGAGAACGCCTCGGACATCAGCGCTTCCTCGGCTTTCCTGGCATGGGCCTCTATGTCTTCCAGAATGCGCTGTTTCTCATACAGTCGCTGCAGAAGCTTTTCGAACAAGGTTCCGGCCTGGAGCATCTGAATCCAGCGCGCAGCCTGCTGCCGGGCATCCGAGGCGGCATCCTTGCCCAGGGCCTTCAGAATCTTGTCATACGCCTCCACCAGGAGTCGTGCTGCCTGGCGCAGGACTGTCCCCAGACCGTCGCCGATCTTGTTCAGCAGCTCCTGGGCCGCCACGGCTGCGGCCTGCTTCACCGGTGTGACCTGAAGCGCCACCAGGCCGCTAAGCGCCATCTGTCCCATGTCGACCACGTCGCCGGCGATGGCGTCGAAAGAGCGGGTGGCGGTCCGTCGGAGTTGGGCCAGGGCTTCTTTGGGGTCGTCGGGCAGGGGCTTGAAGGAGACGCCTCGGGTGGTAATCGTCGCACCGGCTTCTGCGCCCGGTCGCAAGATTGGGCCGAGTTCGGACATAAGCTGAGGATAGATGCCCGGCGTGGCCTCCCGGACGGCAAAGGCCGGCCTGTCCCCCTGCGCCCGGATCAGATCATTGGCAATCGCCAGGTCGGCGGCCGCGCCGGCCACCAGGCGCAGCGTCGATCTCTCCCGATCGGCCGCGCTGGGCGCGGCGAGACCGGGCGCCGCGGCATCGGCCAGCCGGCTCGACGTCGTGATCACCATCTCGGCGCGGCTGGCAGTGTCGGTCGATCGAACTGGGCCGAAAGACGGGGCCTCAGCCGGCCCCAATACATCATACAGGGCACCGACGGCAATGTCATAGCGGTCCCAGGCATCCGTATAGTCAGGCATCTTGTACTCCTTTCCTCAAGGCCCAAACCGGGCCTGATCGAAGTGATGGGCAGGGATCATTGCCTGCTGCCAGTGCGGTCGGCACTCTGTGATCAATGCTCGAAGGCACAACCTTTGCCGGCCACGGAGTGTTGACCTTGACGGTTAGCGATCATTATATACACACCGAACCCACGGGGCAAGCCGAAGTTCTCTCGCCGGCGTGACCCCATTCGGGCCTTGCGTTGATTGGCCCATCTGGACTGCAAGGGGTGCATCTCACCATTCCAGTTTGATGCAGATCACAACTCAACCGGGAGCCAGCAGATCCTCCAGCGAGGGGGAGGCATCATACCACTGACCCTCTTTCGCCAGCCACTCTTTTTCGTAGCGTAGCCAAACATAGAAGTCGTGAAAGGTCACCCGTAGACGCGGATTCTGCTCGTAGCGTACGAGGATCGATCTCAGACTGGCCAGGTAGAATTCAGAAGGGTTCACGTGAGCCAACCGTCGATCAAAGGCTGACTCCTCTGGCTCCCACTGCGCCAAGAGTTCGCTCATCATCGCCTCGGTCTCGGATGCCAACTGATCCGGGATGCTCTCCAGTTTTCCGGTCATCTCCAGGATCGGTGCAGGCGAGCGCAGTGAGTACACCGTCTCGCCCGGCCTGGAGACGGCTTCTAATGAGCCGCCGAATACAAAGAAATCCACGCGTCGATTGATCCGGTCGCACAAGATCACCTTGCCAGGGCAGACGCATCTGGGTTCCCGAAACGGGGGTTTCACCCTCAGCGTTATCCAAGGTGCAGTGCCACTTCTATCCAGAATACGCAGTTGCATCATCTCGGGATCGAAATGTGCCTTGGTCGGCGCCTCCCGAATGGCGACTAACAATCCGGTGTAGCTTGGACTGTCTGGATGGGGCTTGGGGAGGAGAAAGTAGCCCCAGTCTTCCATCTGCATGAAAACAGATTGTTCACTCACATTTCATCAGCCTCAGCTACTTCGGAAGGCGTGGCGTTCCATTTCCAGGAGCCGTTTCTTGACATCCAGCCCGCCACCGTAGCCGCCCAGCCCACCGTCGCTGCGGAGCACACGATGGCACGGCACAATCAGCGGGATCGGGTTGGTCGCCATGGCACGTCCCACGGCGCGGTAGGCGCGGGGCCGGCCAACAGCCCGCGCAAGATCCGCGTAAGTCCGCGTCTCGCCGTACGGGATCGACTGTGTGACTCGCCACACCGCTTGCAAAAACGGTGTGTGCCCCGACCAATCCAGCGGCAGATCGAATTCTAGCGGTTCGCCGGCCAGGTAGCGCTGAATCTGGTCAACGACATCGTCGAACAGGCCCGCTTCCACTTCTTCGCCAGCCGGCCAGCGCTCGTGCAGTTCCTGGAGGGCGCTCTCGCGGGTAGATTTGGGGAATCGGAGGCCGGCCAGCCCCCGGTCCGTCACCGCGATTCCGACCCACCCCCAGCTCGTCTCAAATGCTGTCAGTTGATGTCCCATTAACACTCCCCGTGATCAGTGATCAGTAATCAGT
>JBHHTZ010000329.1:0-5138 GCA_046753605.1 Anaerolineae bacterium | reverse complement strand
GCTTCCAGCGGTCCGTTACTTCCATGCCTACTTCTTCGAGAATAGCGGCGCCGGCAGCGCGGGTCTCTGCCTGCTCCCTGGAGTGGACTTCCAGTAGGCCGTAGTAGCGCTCGACAATCTGCATGCCTGGTCGGACACGCGTCGATTTCAGGGCGATGTCTGTCAGCCGGTTGATTTCGATACCCGGCGAGATTTCGACGTACAGCGAGGCGTCGCCGGCCAGGGGCAGGAAGCCTTGCGCCACCGTACCCAGAAACGCCGCGTATTGGGGCTGCAAACTGTCGAGAAAGACATACGAGCGGAGATCGATGTTGTTGCTCACTACGAACCTCCTCCTACGATTTGAACGCTGGCTGAAGCGCCGATGCGGGTGGCGCCGGCTGCGATCATCTGGGCCGCTTCCTCGGCTGTCCTGATGCCGCCGGCGGCCTTCACGCCCATCTTCGGCCCCACGGCCTCGCGCATCAGGGCCACATCGAACACTGTTGCTCCGCTCGGGCCGAAGCCGGTGGACGTCTTAACGTAGTCCGCTTTGGCGTCCTGGGCAAGCCGGCAGGCGATGACCTTCTCCTCGTCGGTCAACAAGGCAGCTTCGATAATCACCTTGCAGATGGCGCCCACCTCGCGCGACGCATCAGCTACCTTGGCGATGTCGTCCCGGACGACGTCGTACTGTCCGCCTTTCAGTGCGCCGATGTTGATCACCATGTCGAGCTCGTTGGCGCCATCCCGCAAAGCTCGCCGCGCTTCCGTCGCCTTAATCTGGGCGACGTTGGCTCCCAGCGGAAACCCGACCACGGAAGCGATGCCCACGCCGGTGCCCCGCAGGTTGCCGGCGGCGCGCCGGATCCAGGTCGGGTTCACACACACAGCCGCAAAGCTGAACTGGACGGCCTCTTCGCACAGTTTGTCGATTTGGGCCGGCGTGGTCTCCGGCTTGAGGGCGGTGTGGTCGATGTAGCGGGCCAGGTCAGCCGGCACGGAGGCACCATCGCCGTTGTAGCTGATCCGCCGGGCGCCGGCGGCGACCACCGTGCGTACGTCATTCGGGCAGTGGGCCGCACAGTTGCCCAGGCAATCCAGGCAGGCGTCACCGCTCTGGCCGGCCAGCGCCGCCAGCACCTCGCGGGTAACTGCGTCAATCAGCTCTTCTTTGTCGAACTGCATGGTTTGACAACCTTAGTTCTTCCAGCAACTTTTGGTGAGAGTGCGCACGTGAAACGTGAGGGGCCACGGATGAAAGTCATCACGTTCCACGCCGGTATCGTTTTTCAATACCCGTAATCTTATCCACACGGCGCTTGTGGCGGCCCGGTCCGAACGGCGTTGCCAGCCATTCATCCACGATTTGCCGCGCCAGGTTCTCGCCGATAAGGCCGGCTCCCAGCGTGAGGACGTTAGCATGGTTGTGCTCCCGGCTGTTGCGCGCCGTCGAGATGTCGTAGCACATCGCGGCCCGTATGCCGGGCACCTTGTTGGCCGCCATGCACGAACCGATGCCGGCCCCGTCCACAACAATCCCCCACTGGCAAGCGCCACCAGCCACCAACTGCGCAACCGCTTCGGCGAAGTCGGGGTAGTCCACCGACGTCGTGTCGAAAGTCCCACAGTCTTGGACGTTATGCCCGCGTTCGCGCAGATGCGCGATGAGAGCCTGCTTCAGGTTGTAACCGCCATGGTCGGCGCCGATGGCGATGGTGGCGTGGCCGGCTGCCGGATGACCTGTGGGCTTGGGACTTACGCCCGAATCGGTAGACTGACTGCCACCAAGGGCAGCCGGCTCTGTACCGGTCTCTTCTAACACACCTTCGATCACCTGGAGCACCAGTGATCGGACTTCCTCTTCAGTGGGCATCAGCAGATAAACAAATAGGGCCCGCCGGCACAGCAGCCGCAGGCTGCTATGCCGGGCGGGCCTTATTGGGATGAGTTCCTCATCGTTGAGTCCATCGCCTGACAGCCACTATCTTGACGAAGCGAAGGAATAGTTCGGATGCGGAATCGGCCCCCACAATTGCGGCGGCCAATAGGATATCCAGGCCTTGCCGATTATGTTATCCGTCGGCAGAGGTCCCCAACTGCGGGAGTCGCTGGAGTTGTCGCGATTGTCACCCAGGACAAAATACTCGCTCGGACCCAGCGTTCTGGCTGCCATGTTGCCATGCGTCGGCTCCGGCAAATAAGGTTCATCGAGAGGGACACCATCGATGTTGATGGAACCGTCACGGATCTCAACCGTCTCACCCGGCAGGCCGATGATGCGCTTGATGAAGTCTCTGTCCGGCGCCCGGGGGTACTCGAATACGATGATGTCTCCCCGCTCTGGTGAATGCAGCCAGCGATACACGGCCTTGTTCACGATCAGATACTGACTCTGGTGCAGATTGGGTTCCATGGAGTAGCCTTCGATCCGAAAGTTCTGGATGACGACTCGAATCAGAAGGAAGATGAGAAGAGCCAGAACGACAGTTTCGATGACCTCCCGCAGGAGCATCCTGGCATTATCCCAGGGCGATTCTTCCAGTGGCGGCGGCGGCCATATCGCGACGTCATCTTCCCATGGCTCCGGCGGCCACGCCATGCCGTATTGTTCAACTGTATCCAGGTCTGGTTGTAGGTTTTCTTCCAAGGCAATGTCCTTCGTCAGTTCAGATTCTGCGCAAATTATACTAGATCATGCCAGGGGCGGCAAATACAAAACCCCCTCCAACAAGACTGAGGCCGCCCTGGTCGATGCACCCGTGGTCCTGCCCAACCACAGATACCCAGGAACGGCCTCTATACTGCCATGACGTACGTCTTGTTACAAAGACACGCCTCACCTGAAAGATGGAGTTGGTTCCCAACCTGTGATGGTCGCTGCCAGCCCTTTTCCTGTTTCCACGTTTTCTGGTATAATCTGTAGCTGTTGGGACCGAGCCTCGGTTCACCCAACGGCGTTGAACTCACGGCGAAGGAGGAAATCACAATGAAGTTTGAGCTTGTTCGGTTCTACTACAGTCCCCAGGACACACCCGCCGCGATATATCACACCAATACAAAGAAAGCCCTACGGCAACTGGAGCAGCTAGGGGAAAAGGGCGTTGAAGTCGAAATCCTCGATGTCACTCAGGTGGACGACCTGTTCCCGCATTACCATCGCGCCACGGTAGGCCCCAAGGTGGCCATGCGGCCCGTGTTCGGGGCCAAGGGTGCGCTGGAGGGGGACTTCGGGCGCACCGTGCCGGCCCTGGTGTGCTACGAGAAGAAGGCGGACTTGTACCCGGCTGAGGTCTTCCCGCGCATGGACAGGAATCTGGAGCGGATGTTGGGGATCAATGAAGTGCTGGACAACCTTCTTACCTACGGAGCGCCGATAGCGCCGGCGGTTCTGGCGCCCATTCCCGACGAAGTGGAACTGGAACCGACCCTCGACCAGGAAGCGGCGATCGAGGGCGAGCTTCCCCAGGATCTGCCGGCAGTGATCGAGGCGGATACCGGGGAGGCGGTGGACCTGCCGGCGGAACCGGAAGAGGCTGTCGTGACCGAGGTTCCCGACGAGGTGACAGGACCACTGGAAGAGGTAGTTGAACAGGAGACAGAAACGCCGGCCATCGAGGAAGAAGTGGTTGTGCCGGCAGAGCCACGATTCGCGCAGCCTCCCCCACCCCCGGCGAGAGCGCCGGCCCCCCAACCTGCGCGCAACGGCTGCCTGGGAACCGTCGTCGAGTGGCTGGTTCTCTTGCTGCTAGGTACTCTTCTCGGCACGGCGCTCACACTCGGCATCCTGTACGCCTTCAACGGTACGCTGAATTTCTCTTCGCGAGCGTGGAGTAGGAATGTGCAGTCAGCCATTGGCCAGGCTCAGTCGGCCATCAGCCAAGTGCAGAGCCGGCAGGCCGAACTTGGCGCCAACATTGATGCCTTGGAACGCGAGGCAGACCGGTTGAGCCAGTCCCTGGCAAACCTGAGCGACAAGACGAACACGCTGGAAGACTACACCGGCGCCATCCGAAACGAACTTGAGACCACAAAAGAGGACCTCGGAACGACCGTCAAGGAGGTTGAGACGCTCCAATCGGATGTGAAGGCGGTGGCCACTGAGTCTGCTCAGTTCGACACGTTCTTGACCCGGCTGCGCGACATATTGATCGAAATCCAGGGAACACCTGTGCCGACGGCTACCCCAACACCTACCAATACCGCGACGCCAACGGCCACCCGGACCCGAACGCCAACTGCATCTCCGACGGTGACGCGCACCCCTACGCGGCGGCCCACGTCCACCCCAAAGCAGACACCGACGAAAGCAGCCACTACTACCCCCACTGTGAAGTTAACGCCGACCGTCCAGCCGACCAAAACCTCGGCCCCAAGCGTTACGCCGACACCCTAACATGTGGCTCACCATCCAGAAGCGGCTGGGGGCGGTGGTCATGGCTGAGAACCTGAACAACCAGTACGCGGCCGAGCGCCGGCGGATGGTGGAGCAGCAACTGGCGCGGCGTAGCATTCACGATGTGCGGGTCCTCGAGGCCATGTCCATCGTGCCGCGTCACCTGTTCGTGGCTGCCCGCGTCCGATCAGCAGCATACTCAGACTCGGCCCTTCCGATCGGCCACGGCCAAACGATCTCACAGCCATACGTGGTCGCGCTGATGACGCAGGCAGCACAGATCGACTCGACGGACAAGGTGCTGGAAATCGGCACCGGGTCAGGCTACAGCGCTGCTGTGGTGAGCCAAATTGCTGGCGAGACATACACCGTCGAGCGGCACAGGGAACTGGCCAATGCTGCGAGCCAGCGTTTTCGGGCGTTGGCATATAGCAACATCCACGTGATACACGGTGATGGGAGCGATGGTTGGCCGGAAGAAGCGCCGTACAACGCCATCATCGTTACCGCTGCCGCCCCGGCCCTGCCAGAACCGCTGATCCATCAGTTGGCAGACGGAGGCCGGCTCGTCGTACCGATCGGCAGCCGCACATGCCAGACCCTGGTATGCGCCACCCGTAACGGCAACGAGATCCACCGCAAATCCCTCACGGAGGTGCGATTTGTCCCCCTGATCGGCGAACATGGATGGAAGAGCCGGTGATCAGTAATCAGTAACCAGTGATCAGTGATCAGTCGTCATGAACAGCGTTCACCCTGAATG
>JBHHTZ010000328.1:0-5150 GCA_046753605.1 Anaerolineae bacterium | reverse complement strand
GAAGGAGTGGCCGTGGACCTACCTGGTGATCCTCGGCGTGTTGCTGGCTTTGATCGCCAGCCGAGCGGGGCGCTGTCTGGGCGTGGATCAACTTCTCGCTGAGCGTTATCCGAACCCTCGAATACCTCTGTGGTAAGCGACAATGATCTCCGAGCGTGTGTTTAGGTATTGGGATAGAGTCGCCGGCCAGCCGACATTCCACATCGGGCTCGGGTTGCTGCGCGCCGTCTACGGCGCGTATTGGCTGTATGCTGCCTCCTGGAAGGTTCCCCCCGACTTCGGCCAGGCCGCCCGCATCGGACTGTGGCGCTGGATCAGCCAGGGAGATCAATTCCCCACCTTCACCTGGTACCACGGGTTTCTGGAGAGCATCATCATCCCACATTTCAATGCCTTCGGCTACCTGGTTTTGCTCACTGAGCTGCTCATCGGCCTCTCCTTGTTCCTGGGAGCCTTCACACGGCTGGGAACAGCCATCGGGTTGTTCATGTCTGCCAACATCACGCTGACGGTGACAAACGTGCCGGGGGAGTCGATATGGTTCTATGTGACGTTGATCGGCCTCCACCTGCTGCTCGGAATCACGAGAAGTGGTCGGTTTTTGGGGTTGGACGCAGGACTGGCGCGCAGGTTGGCCAGCGCGGCGGCGAACGGCAGTAGCGTGGCCCGACTGCTGGTGGGGCTGACGTGAAAAGCTGGATCATGGGAGTAGCAAGATGGTAGTCCGACTGGGCCTGGCGGTAGCCAGTACGCTCATCAGCTTGGCTGTACTCTCAGTCGGATTGTTGTCACAGGGGCGGCAATCCTCGGCCGCGCCTCTGGCGATCATCAGCGAAGGTGTGGCGCACGTGGGGGCGGATGCCTGGCGCCAGGCCG
The DNA here is from genome assembly GCA_046753605.1 of Anaerolineae bacterium. Lineage (GTDB taxonomy): Bacteria > Chloroflexota > Anaerolineae > Epilineales > JAANWY01 > JBHHTZ01. The sequence goes on along the minus strand of JBHHTZ010000328.1, from coordinate 4,274 downwards.
GCCTGCGTGGCCAGGGCGTCAGGATCGGGGTGTTGGACGCCGGTTTTCGGGACTACGATAAGCGCATCCAGGAGGGAGAGCTTCCCTCGGACGTCATAACGCACACGTTTCGCACGGTGGGCAGCTTCGGGGCCGGCGACGAACACGGCACGGTCATGGCAGAGATCGCCTTTGACCTGGCCCCAGAAGCTCAGTTCTACTTCGTCAACATGCTGCCCACCGATGTGAGCCAGTTTGGCCAGGCAGTAGATTGGCTAATCGAGCAGGAGGTAGACATCGTTCTCTATGGCCGAAACTGGCTTGTAGGCAGCAGCGGGGACGGCCGCGGCCCCGTGACGGCGAAGGTCGATGAGGCCAATCAAAACGGTATCCTGTGGGTGAGCAGCGCCGGCGACGCAGCCCAGCGCCACTGGGAGGGGGAATGGCAGGACCTGGATGGCTGCCCGCCGGCCCTTGATCCCCTGGGATCGGGCGGCGGCTGCCTGGATTTCGCCCCTGGCGACAACTGGAACGGCATCCCGAATGTTTTGGCGGGGCAACTGATCTCCGTGGGCCTGATATGGGATGACCGCTGGGAACAGAATGCTGAAATTAACTACAACCTGGCACTTTCTTTTCATGAGCAGCCGCCGGATTGGATTTCCAGCCAGATACCGGGCGCCTTCGGCTATCCCGTCGAGCAGATCGATGCGACGGTCCGCGACGATGGCACCTACAGCGTGGCCATCACGCGGCCGCCCGAAGAGACACGATCGACGCAGGTAGAGTTGTTCATCGGCTGGGACCCCAACCTGAAGCTGGAGCGGCAAGTCATCACCAGCAGCATCATGACGCCCGCCGATGCGCTGGGCGCACTGGTGGTAGGCGCTGCCGATTGGCGCGATGACGGCTTGGAGGCATCCAGCTCGCGTGGACCAACGAACGACGGGCGCATCAAGCCAGACCTGGTTGCGCCGGATGGGGTCCGCACCGTGACGTATTGGATACCGGAGGAGGGTGTAACCTGCCCCCAGCCAGGCTCCGGCGCCTGCGGCACCGGCGTGGCGGCGGCGCACGTGGCCGGCGCGGCCGCCCTGGTGAAGTCAGCCTTTCCTTCGTTCGCCGCAGACGAGATCGCGGCCTTTCTGCGAGAGCGAGCTCTCGACCTGGGGCCAGCCGGCCCCGACAACGATTATGGATGGGGCCGGCTTCAGCTTGGACGACCGCCGGGCCAGGCGACAGTCACACCAACCGCTACGGGCCAACCACCGACCCCCACGCCTACCGCTACGATTTCGCCGTCCCCTACGGCGACGACAACGCCTGGCGTGCGGCTTTACCTGCCGGCAGTCATGCGGGCTAAAGAACACGGATCGCCAAGATGATCGGATTGTGAGCGACGAAATCCGATCATCCAGCCAATCCGTGTTCTTCATTCGCCGGGCACCGCCGGCACTGCCAACACGAGAGGGTTCTCGTTTCCCGCTCCGTCCACCGCTGTGACAGCGAAGTAGTAGCGGATACCGTCTTGCAGGGGGATCGCCCGCTCCTCGCCCTGGGGCGGTCGCAACATCTGCGCCGGATAACGTTTGATCATCGCTTCCAGCTCGGCGACAGGCTCCATCTCCGCCACACTGACGAACGGGAGCGTGGAGACGTAGACCCGATACCCCATCACATCCCCGGCGCCGGCAGCATCGTACGCCGTCCAGTCCAGGGAGACAGTGCCTCCCACGCGGGCATCCGTCGCCACCACGGGCACGAGCGGCGGGGCATCGTTGTCATCGGGAAGGTCGATCAGGCGCAGGTTGTCGTAGTACAGCGTCTGGCCGGCCTCTGGCCGGAAGATGGCAATCCAAACGTGATGGATGTCTGCGAGATCGACGCTGGCGGTGGCCGCATCCCGCAGCGGGAAGAGCAAATGCCCCTCCGAGACCCCATCCACACGGAACGGGTACAGTTTGACGGGCGAGTAGCCATCGTTGGCGACACCCAGTTCCCCCTCGATCGGGCCGGTGTGCGGGTTGTAGACATCGAAGGCCACGTATTCATGGGCGGACCAGTCGTGAGGGATCAGGTTGATGCCGTCGGGGATTCGCAAGAGGGACGCGAACTGGAAAGGGTAGTTTCCAGCCGTCTCCCCGGTGTAGATCGCCTGGCCCGAAAAGGAGCCCTCGGTGGCGTGCAGGGTGGAGCGCGTCATGCTCACCGAGGCCGGCGGCGAAGCAGCCCAGCGACCGTGCCAGCCGTTCTCATCGGATCCCACCGTGGCCTCAATGGGCGTCTCAAAACCGTTAATCAGGCGTGTCGAAAAGACGGGCAGAACAGTCAATGGCCGGGCAGCGGAAAAGTCGCTCGTTTCGCCCGAGACCGCAACGCTGGCTACCCGCCAGTACCAGCGTCCGGCTGCCAGGGGCACCGGCAACGTGTGTACCGGAACTGGGATTTGGGGAGAAGAGAGGGTGTCTTGTGGTGGGAAGAGGGGATCTGGCGCAATCTGTAAGACATAGGCTGCCGCGCCGGCCGCTGGCCGCCACACAAAGGTCTGAGGCACGGCTAGGGTATCGGACACCGCATCGTGGACCGGCCACAGGGGGAGTGGAGGCTCCGGCAACGTGGCCGGCTGGGCCAGGAGCCGGTCGTAGATATTGCCATTGGTTCGCGTCATGCGCTGCACAAGAGGCTGGTATGGCTCGTCGCGCACCGTGACCAGCCCGTAGTTGCTATCCTCGCCGTCGAAGCGGCCGGCCACTGGCTCGTCGGCATGCTCGAACCAGTGGGCGCCCACGATGTAGCGCTTCTCGGTCATCGCCTGGAGGTAGAACCGATAGCCCTGGGCGCGCTCTGCCTGGGTCGCAACGTCGGCAACGGCTCCCCCGGAGTTGGGAAGCCCGCTGTCCTGCGCCCGGTAAGAGAATTCGCTGATCAGAAAGGGCTTACCCGCAAGGGCGTGGTAGTCGTCAAAGCGCTCAAAGCCCCAGATGTCCGCACTGTCGTAACGCCGGCCATCATGGTACAGGTTGATGCTGAGGGCGTCGCAGTGCTCTCCCGCGGACGACACGACGGGGGCCGGCGCGGCGCGGTTAAAGCGCGTTCCCAGGATCAGGTGATGCGGGTCGCGGGTGCGGACGGCGAGGGTTGTGACGGCGAAATAGCGGTCCGCTACAATCCGCAGAAACGCCTTCTTGTCAGCCAGGATGACGTCGTTGTGGCTGGTAATAGTCTGGGCGTTGATGACGCTCGATGCTTCCTCGCCCAGCCAACTGGTGAACGCAGTGCCCCAGGCATCGTTTAGCGCGTCAACGGTCCCGTAGCGCAGCACGAGGAAGTCCTCCACCCAGGCTCGCTTGCCGGCCCACTCACGGTCCTGGGCGATAAAATCGTCCACGACCGTCGGTCCGACCTCGTCGGGGTCCCAGTTGAAATCCGTGCCCTGATACCAGTGCAGTTCATTGTCGAGGAAATAGCCCAGCAGCCACGGATCCGTGGTGGCATCCTCGGAGATGGTGGCCTGGACTGCTTCGGCCACAGCGGTGGGGAACTGCGGGTCGAACACGTCGGCGAAGTTGTCGTTGACGGCCGGCACGCCGCGAGCGATGATGGCCGGCGTGATTTCCAGAATGATCGCGTAGACCATCTCCTGGTGATACGTCGATGGGCCGCTCCAGGCGCCGAGGGTGTTGAAACCCCAGTCCCGCAGGCGGTTGACCACGGCCGCGGCCCAGCCGGCCTCGTCGCCATACTTGCGAACCACACTCTCGCGATATGTGGAGAGCGGCGGATTGGGCTGCGAGCTTACGTTGTTCACGCCCAGGGAAAAGAAGACATTCCCCAGCGGATCGACCAGCCACCATCGGCCATCGAGCTGTTGCGTGTGGAAGTAGCCGCTCGACGTTGCTCTTAGCCGGCGATAGCCGCCATAACGATCCAGAGCCGGCGGTGGCGGCAGCGTCGAGGCATCCGCATTTCTGGCCGCCAACGGCAAATACAATCGTGGGGAGGAGGACTGCGCTCCACGCACGCCAACGACGGGGCCTGGCGGAGATGAGAAGAGGGTCGTGACCAGCAGGAAGCCGACGCACGACCAACGCCGGGCGGCGGACGCCAGATGCGCCCTACTTGCTGCAAGTCCCTGATTGCCTGTCATTCCTCATTCGTTACTACTCAGCCTTCCTGATGTCGGCGGTTGATGAACCTTGAGAAAATAATCCGGTAACAGCGCACTGCTTCTCAGCCATCACCCGCACGGGCATGAAGTGCCCGTGCTACGAAGCAGCGCCCGATGATGAACCTTG
>JBHHTZ010000327.1:0-5151 GCA_046753605.1 Anaerolineae bacterium | reverse complement strand
TCAACGCTGTTTCGCGCTACTCGGGATGCTAATCTTGATGTCCCTGAACGGTTACGCGCGACGTACTGAGGCCCCTCCCGAGCCTGTCGAGGGGCCCGTCGAAGGGGCGAATTCATTCGTCGACTCGGCGGATTAGCTGGGTAGCTGCCATGGAAGTAGCGGAGTAGGGCCAGCGTAGGCCAAACATGGGTCTGGGGTCAAGCGATTCCAGGCCCATTATGATACAATGTTGTTGCGTTTTCTCCTCCAGAAGAGCCAGGACAAACCCCTCCAAGTTGGCCTGGCTCTTTTGGGTCTCCCCAGATCATTCCATGCTGTAGAAGGGAACCAGCCGTTTCTCGGTCTCACCCTCGATGCGGGCCAGAACCTGCACGTAGGGCGCGAGGGTCGAATTGCGCAGCTTCCGCCGGAGCAGCTCGTCGATCTGGAAGATGCCGGCTGAGTTACTCATGCGAATTTCGATGCAGATGGGCATGTCATCGCCAGGGCCGATGTGCACGTCGTCGATGGCAGCGGCCGATACCGAGTGGATGTTGGTGCTGCCGGCCTCAAATGGGATGCGTGACCGCCCTTTGGTTATGTCCAGTGCATCGGCAACCTTGACAGCGCCGGCTTCCAGGGTCAAACAGCTCACATCCCACCGGTGGGCAATGACGGCGTGCAACACCTCGCTCACAATGGTCGTCAGTTCAGGCTCTTTATAGACGCCGCTCAACAGTCTGCGTCCTTCCGGCTCGGCCATGATCAGGCTGTACTGCTCGTGGTTGTCTCTGTGTACGCTGATGCCGATGTCGTGCAAGCAGGAGGCGAGTACAACGATCATTTCAGCGTCTTCGACGGTCATGCCATAGTCTTTGACAATGTTCGGCCGGATACCGGCCTGGACCAGCAGGCGCAGGAGCTGCAGGGCGTGGCCGGCGACGATGCCGATGTGTTCGGGACCGTGGTCGGTGATCCCGCTTCGGGTCACAGCGTTGACGTTGGCCACGCGCCAGAGTTGGTGAAGTTTGGTGTCTTGGCCGATGTGATCTAACAGCATTTGCAGTTTCTGGTTGCCGGCGGCGGGAAGCGCGCGAACCCAGCCGACGTCGCTTGCTCCCTGAGCCGGGCTATCGCCAGATCCGCCGTTGATGGGCAATGGCGCTATATCCGGTTTCAGATTCGTCACCTTTGGTCGTCCATTCACAAATTGCTATGCTCTCTTTTCTCATATCGTACCCCTACTTTACACCAAGATGACGTTTTTGTCTAGCCTGGCTCAGCCAGTTCGGCGACCCAGTTACGGCTTGGTGTCTGGAGAACATCATCCGAACCGCCCGGTAATGTAGTCCTCCGTGCGCCTGTCCTGCGGCCGCGTGAAGATCTGGTCCGTCTCCCCAAACTCGATGACCGTGCCGGCCCGCGAGTCACCTCGGCTGGGCTCGGCGCCGGCATCGATCAGCATCATCATGGCGGTGTAGTCCGACACGCGGGCAGCCTGCTGCATGTTGTGGGTGACGATGACGATCGTATATTCTTCTTTCAACTTCTGCATCAGATCTTCAATTTTGAGTGTTGCCATAGGATCCAGCGCCGAAGCCGGCTCATCCATCAGAAGGATTTCTGGCTCCACCGCCAGGGCACGCGCAATGCAAAGGCGCTGTTGCTGCCCACCAGATAGAGCAGTGCCGGGTTGGTCCAACTTGCCCTGGACCTCTTCCCACAGAGCCGCCTGACGCAAGGCCTGCTCTACTCGCTCGTCCAGCTCAGGCACACGGCCCCAATGGTTAAGACGGAGGCCGGCTGCCACATTGTCGAAGATAGACATGCTCGGGAAGGGGTTGGGTTTCTGGAAGACCATTCCCACACGCCGGCGAATCTGGACCGGATCAACGCCGGACGCATAGATGTCCTCCTTATCCAGCAGCACCTGTCCACGAATCCAGGCTCCGCGTACCTCCTCGTGCATTCGGTTCAAGCAGCGTAGAAAGGTGGACTTGCCGCATCCAGATGGGCCGATGATGGCCGTGATTTTATTGCGCTCGATAGGCAGAGTAATACCCCGAATGGCGGTGAAAGCGCCGAAGCCCGCATCCAGGTCCTCAGCAACCATCGCCGCTCTCTCTGCTGTAGACACAGTTTCGACTGTTGAGCCCCAGAGCATGGGTCTGGGGTGCACTATTTCATTCATCATTTTCACGTCTCCCGATTTCTATCATACTTCTCGGGGTGGTCGGCCAAAGCGTCGAGCCAGCAGACTGGCTATCAGCACCAGGGCCACCAGCACCAGCCCTGTCCCCCAGGCCTTGGTTCGCCAGTCGTCGTAGGGTGAGATAGCATAGGTGAACAGGGTGAGAGGGAGTGTGGCGATGGGTTCGTTGATGTTCAGGTTCCAGAAGGGGTTGCCGAAGGCGGTAAAGAGGAGGGGGGCCGTCTCGCCGGCCACGCGAGCAATCGCCAGCATAACTCCGGTGATCACACCGCCGAGGGCCGTGGGGAGCACCACACTGATCACAGACCGCCAGCGGGGCAGACCCAGGGCCAGAGCGCCCTCCCGCAGAGCAGCGGGCGCCAATCGCAACATCTCCTCCGTGGTGCGGGTGATGGCCGGCAACATCATGACGCCCAGAGCAAAACCACCCGAAAGAGCCGAGAAGTGCCCCTGGTGAGCGACAATCAAGGTGTAGGCAAAGATACCCATCACGATGGACGGCACGCCGGCAAGGACGTCGGCCAGGTAGCGCACCACATCTCCGAAGCGGTTGTCGCCGAATTCGCTGAGGTAGATGCCGGCCCCCAGCCCGATGGGCACCGCGAAGAGGATTGCCAGGCCCACAATGATAAAGCTACCAACGATCGCATTGGCGACTCCGCCCCCGGGCACACCCACAGGTGTAGGAAGATGAAGGAAAAAGCCGGCATTCAGGGCTGAGAAGCCGTTGATTGCCACATAGCTCAACACGGCCAGCAGCGCCAGAACCGCCAGGCCGGCGCTGAGAGCCGCAACCCCAACCATCAAATAGTTCACACTTTTGCGCCAGAGATATGACTTTCTCATACCCGTTTCTCCCTCGTACCACGGTTCATCCGCCACACCAGAAGCTGAGCCAATGCGTTCAAGATGAGCGTGATGACCAAAAGGATCAATCCCAATTCGATCAAGACCGACACGTGTATGTCAGTCGTTGCTTCTGTGAACTCGTTGGCAATCTGGCTGGCCAACGTGTAGGCCGGATTGAACAAACAGGCCGAGACATCCGGCCGGTTGCCAATGACCATGGTCACAGCCATCGTCTCTCCAACTGCACGGCCCAGCGCCAGCATTAACCCACCGACGATACCTGAACGGGCGTAAGGGACCACCACCTGCCAGATCGTTTCCCAGCGCGTTGCGCCGAGTGCCAGCATCGCCTCTCGCTGATCATCCGGTACCGCTCGCAGCACATCGCGGGCCACCGCTGTCGTATATGGCAGAATCATGATGGCCAGGATGGCAATAGCAGCCAGCATTCCCAGGCCCAACGGGGTGCAACTGAACAGAGGCAGAAAACCCAGATGGCCACGCAGTCCTGTTTCAACCGGATCGCGGAGAACAGGGATCAGCACATACAACCCCCATAACCCGTACACCACACTGGGAATGGATGCCAGCAATTCGATCAGGAAAGAGAGCGGCCGGTCCAGCCAGTGGGGCGCCAACTCAGCCAGGAAGATAGCCGAGAACAGCCCCAATGGGCCGGCGATGGCCAGGGCCAGGAGAGAGGAAACCAGCGTGCCGTAGATGGCCGGCCGAGCCCCAAACTCCTCGAATACCGGGTCCCACATCATATCCACCAGGAAGTGCACCCCAAAGCGGCTCAGGCCCGGTCGTGCACCGGCGAAGAGCTCGTATCCCAGTAAGATAATCAGGGCTGCGACGATGGCTGCCATCAGCCATGCCCAGCCCTGAAACAGGACATCTCCCAGGTTGCGCGGAGCGCTCAATGCCCGGCGCGAAACTGTTCCATCCGATACCATTTACACCTTCTTCCGAGAAGATCAAACAAGGGGACGGGAGACGGCCCCCCATTCCCTTGTTGGCTTCCCACTTTGCTCGTCATTCTCACCGACCCGGTACAGACTTGCCGCCTTCACAGGTCAAACCGTTGAGTCGCTCCAGCACCTGCTGCTTCACACTCGCACCCAGCGGAGCATACAATAGCTCGGTGGCGTACCTGTCGCCATCCTTCATGGCCCATCGGACGAATTCGGCCAGCTTTTCTGCATTGATGCAGTCCGGCATGTCCTTGTAAATCAGCAAAAAGGTGTAGCCGGCGATGGGATAGGACTTGTCGTCCGGAGCGTTCACAAGAAGCTGGCCCATGTCCGCCGGCATGTCACTGCCAAAAGCATCCGATGCGGCGGTGATGCTGTCCAGCGAAGGCTCAATGAACTGGCCTGCCTTGTTCTGAACCGTGGCATACGGGATCTTGTTTTGCACAGCGTAGGCAAGTTCGATGTAACCCAGGCCCCCGGACTGCTGGCTCACAACGCCGGTCACACCTTCGTTACCCTTGCCGCCCAAACCCACCGGCCACTCCACCGAAGTGCCGGCTCCGACCCTGGTCTTCCACTCCTGGCTGATCTGGCTCAAGTAGCTGGTGAAGAGGAATGTCGTCCCGGACCCGTCCGAGCGGTGAGCAACGACGATATCTTGATCCGGCAACTTCACATCCGCGTTCAATGCGGTCAGGCGAGGGTCATTCCACCTCGTAATCTTGCCCAGGAAGATATCGGCAATGATGTCCGAAGTAAGTTTGAGCCCACCGGGAATGGCGTTACCATCGGCATCATTCACGTTGTAGGCAATGACCACAGCGCCGGCCACTGTGGGGAACATCTCCAGGTCAGGTGCGGCCGCTTTCTGTTCCTCGTTGAGGATGGCATCAGATGCGCCAAAGTCCACCGTCCTGGCCGTGATCTGGCGGATACCGCCGCCGGAGCCGATGGATTGGTAGTTGAAGCGAACTTCCGGATCAACGAAAGCGTACTCGTAGAACCAGCGCGAGTAGAGAGGGAAAGGGAAGGTAGCGCCGGCACCGGTGAGCTGGATAGAGCCGGCTGCCTTTGCTGGAGCCGCTCTAGCGGCTTGCTGTTGGGCTGACTGTTGTGCGGAGGCCGGCTGGGCCGGCT
>JBHHTZ010000326.1:0-5156 GCA_046753605.1 Anaerolineae bacterium | reverse complement strand
GCGACGCCGCAGGAACGTACAAGCCCAGCGCCCACGCTTTTCGCCTCTGGTCGCAGGTCTATCGGCGCTACCCTCATCTGCTGCAGGTTGCCCTGCCCTCCGCAGAGTCGCAAGTCCCTCTCTGGGTGCTGGCCGCGCGGAATGACCAGGGGGACATCGCCTTGCTCGTCGCCAACACCTCCGCCGATGCCGTGACCTGGTCGCCGCGCTTCGCCGATGGGACCACGCTAACAGACTACGCCCAGGTTGAGCTCTACCAGGTGGATGGGACCAATGATGGCCGCACGTCCACGCCGCTCACCGGCTCCGCCGTGACCACCGCTCCCTACGCCGCGCAGCTTCTCGTTCTGGAGCTGGCAACTGCCCCCACGCCGACACCGTCCCCCAGTGCCACACCTACATCCACGCCCACTGCCACTCCGACTCCGGTCACCACTCACCAGTTGTCCCAGGTCGCAACCGCTGTTGTGACCACCGCGGAGGAGGACGGCGGCGCCCGCCCTGAGATCGTCTTCCTCAACGACCAGTTCCACATCGTCTACCGCGACACCCTGACCCAGGCTGGGAGCTTCCGCCTCAAGGTGCTCGACCGGGACTTGAACTCCACCGGGAGAGAAGAGGTCCTCGTCTCCTCAGACGCGGATGGTGGCGTGACCGACATTCGTCTGACCAGCGACGATCAGTTCGTCTACGTGGCCTACGAAAAGTCATTGCGGTCCCCTTCCAGTGGCCGCAACCTGTTCCTCGAGAAGTACAACCATGCCTTTGAACGTCTGGCTTCACGACTGGTCGTTGCGGTGGGCGAGCCCGGGCGCGGCGTGGAAGCCCTGGATGACCCCATGGTGGTCGTGGCAGATGGGCGTCCGTACGTGATCACGAAGATCGAAGGGGGATATCGCGTCCGGGAGTTTGACCTGAACCTCAACCCGGCGGGGCAGGTTGTTGAGATAATCCCGGACCTGGATATAGGGATAGGCAGCGTGGGCAGCGCGCTCTACGTCGATGGGTTTTTCTACCTGATCACCTCGGTCCACGTGGCAGGTACGCCGATCTGCCCCCGGTCCGATGCCACCACTAACAACGATCTCGTCGTGCTGAAATACAACCCCGACTGGACGTATGCGGGTTTTCAGAAGACCATTGCCGACACATCCCTCATCGAGCGCTACCCCACCGGCTTCAAGTACGTCGCGGGGAAGTTCTACGTGACGTATATCAGCACGGATCCGGCCACGGACACCATCGAGTGTGGAAGGGATGAGCAAATCGGCACCGGGACCGCCCACCTGCGGGTCTTTGACCAGGAGTTCAATCTACTCGCCGAGACGCAGGTGGCGGAAGAGGGCGAAGTGACCAATCACCCCACCCTGGAAGTCGTAGGCAATCGTATCTACATCGCCTATGGACACAAAGAGGCCGAGGGGCTGGGCCCGGGCAATTCGAATGTCTGGATCAGGGTCTTTGAGATCACCTCAGGCTCGACGCCGGCACTCAATCGACCGGAAGACCCACAAATCGGCCTCAACTTCATCCGCTTCTTCTGGGAGTCACCCGGTGAACCCGACACGACCACGCCCTACGTCCAGCCCGAATGGATCTTCGACGACTTTGCCGAGCTGGGAATCCACGCCTTCCGCCAGTTTGTCCGGGCGGACCTGCTGTGGAACACCGTAGAACCGCAGAATGATGAGTGGAACTTCGACCAGGCCGATGCAGTCATCACGAACCCTGACTTTGAGCCTATCGTCACGCTGTTCTCCCTGCAATACGCCTCTGCCACGCCGCCCTGGGCAACGGACTCCTCCGAGTTCCAGAAAACGCTGGGGCCAGAGGCCAGGGACTACCTGGAGACAATCATTCAACGCTATGGTCCGTACGTGAAGTACTGGGAGATCGGGAATGAGATGGATCACTGGCGCGCCGCCGACCCTGACGCTGTGAATCCGAATCCGCCTAACTTGCCACCCTCCTACCCGCTGGATGGGTTCAGTCCGCAGGAACAGGGCGTATTCCTGGCCCAGGTGGCAGCTTTCATCCGGGAGCGGGACCCGGACGCGGTCATCATCATGCCCGGCATGGGCGGTCTGGATGACCACACCCTGAACACGTGGTTCGCCGGCGTGATCGAAGGGGGTGGCACGGACTGGTTCGACGTGGTGAACTACCACTACTACCCCACGTGGCAGGCATACAGCCGGCGGCGTCAAGACCTCCAGACCTTCCTGGAGGATCATGGCATCGCGGATAAGCCGGTCTGGCTGACCGAAACCGGCTCAACCGCCAGCCCCACGCTCACCGTTCGCACCGACTATCCCAACAGCCCGGAGTCCCAGGCCGCCGACGTCTTCCGCCGGCTCATCCAGGCCTACGGCTACGGCGACTCCCTCGCCATCTGGCACACCTACATCGGGTCGCCGGACACACCTGGCAACATGTGGCGCCTCTACGGCATCCGCACCGACACGGCCGAGGCACAACCTTCGTACTACACCTTTAAGCTGCTAACGACGGAGTTGATCCCCTTCGAGAGTGTGGAGATCCTATCCAGCGTACCGGCCGGCGAGAACAGCTTCAAGATCACGACGGAGGCCGGCGACGTCAAATACGTGGCCTGGGGTAGTGGCAACTTCGCCGTGCCGGCCGGCATGACGCAGATGACCTTGGTGATTCCCAACACCGACGGCAGCTTCACCTGGCAGGTTGTGGAGGCCGGCGATGTTATCGCTCTCGCTCCAGAGCCGGTGCTGCTCAAGTGAGGTGAGGGGACGATGAATGCCGGCCTCATACCGGAAACCCGTTAGAGGGAGTGAGCAAGGCGGAATCAGCCCGTCGTGGCCAGAGCGTGGCTCAGGACAACACGAGTGTAGTCGCTGGAGGCAGTCTCAATGGTAGTGCCTCGCTCTGACAGCAGGTCTCCGTCTTGGAGGATGAAGTGGTGGTACGCCCAACTAAAGGCTACGTGCAGCGGGACACCTCTCAGACCGGCCTGAGGGACGTTGAACTGTTCGTCTGTCGCGCACAGCTTCAACCCCCAGATCACCAGGGGGTAGGTGCGCTCAAAATTGTAGCACATCCAGGCGTAGGGACGCAGTGACTCAGCGTCGCGGTCTATCAGCAGATCGGGCACAGCCGAATCTGCATAGCCGGTTGGTCGGGCCGCACCGTCCTCGCCGGCAGGATCTGAGGCTATGGCTTCAATCATACCCGGCTCCTGGAACACGAAAGTCAATTCTCGCATGGTGTATCACCCTTTTAGCATTACAAACCAAAAGTTCGCTTCCGTCGCTGCGGATTCAGGTACCAGACCTCTGGAGGAACGTCGAGATGATACCCCTTGACCTTGCCGCTCTCTTGAAGGTGGAAGTTGTACAGGAACTTGAGTCCTTGCCGCAGCTTGACAACGGCAGCCACCAGCCAATGCCGATGTTCCGAAGCTATGTACAGCCGCTTGTAGTAGATCAACGTATCATCGCTTGCCATAGGGTCCCAGATTACAATATCGGCCCTGGAAATCGTGTCCGGTATCCGATCCAACTCATCCAGGAGGAATCGCTGGCGTCGTTTGACCCAGAGAGAATCGCGGATGTACTTTAGCCCGTCACTGGTAATGTACACGGTCTCGCCATGTACATCGCTGACCTCGTACTCAACGCGCTGGCGCTTTTCGCGGCCCGCATTATCTACGATGGTGATGAACACTGGCGGCTCTTCACTCATGTGGGAAAGTATAGCACATCAGTGACTTCCGTTCAAAAGGATGTCACGAGGCCGGTGATTCGACAATCCAGGCTTCGCCCCGATGCTCAGCGCGAGAGGCCGAGCAGTCTGAGGTGAAACCACGTTTTACACTTTCCTAACAACATCATCACGCTTGACTAACAGATTCGGGCTACTCTGGAGTCCGTAGGCGACCACATTCATCGTGAGAGAGGGGCAATACAATGTATCGTTACCGAGCGCCTGCCCTGGTTCTGGTACCGCCTGCTATCGCTATCCTCGTCGCACTGGCATGGGCCGGCCCATCTGCCAATGCGAGCATCACGCTCACGGGCACGCCGGCCACGATCGACGTAGACCTGCCTTCGGACAGCACCGGAGTCCCCAGTGGTACACTCGCCCTGCGCATCCATGCCCTGCCGTCTGCCGCAGATGCGCGCTATCCGGACGGCGCACCGGTCGTTGTGTATGCCGTCGGTGGCACCAGCGCCGGCAGCCTCCGGACCCAACAACTGAGCCTGGCCAACGATGTCGTCCAGGTTTACTTCCTCTTCCCTGGCGGTACCGATCTCGGTCGCAGCAGCGACGGCACTTACGACTACCGAGGCCCAAACAGCATCGCCGCACTGCGTGATGTTGTCCTGTATGCCGCCGGTCAACTGACCGACTCTCTTGGCCGAACCATCGACGAGGTAGTACCCGTGTCTGTCCTGCACGACAACATCGGCCTGGTGGGCGCCTCCAACGGCGGCAACATCGTCATCGCCGTCACAGCCGAATACGGCGCTGAGTTGGCCGGCTACCTGCAGTACATCATCCAGTGGGAGTCGCCCGTCTCCAGCCAGATTGCCACTGCGGAACTGGGTCCTGTGACTCTCGACTGCCAGGGCAGCGACCCGGAGCACCTGTTCACCGAAAACCCTCGCTACCTCAGCTACGGGTCACCGGAAGTGGATGTGGATTACAGCCAACTGACCTACGATCCTGGCAGCACGCGCCATCCCCTGTTCTGGGACGGCAACGGCGACGGACGCTACACGACAGTCGTCGATCCCAATACCAACTGCCGCACGCCAGACCTGGACCTGAGTGGCACGTTAGAACTCGACGAAGACTATCCACTCCGCACGGACGGGGCGCACCAGAGCTACTCCCGTCCCGCCACGCAAGCTATGGCCGACCTGAGCCTCTTCGGCAGCGGTTGGCCGGCCGACGTCCCGACGCCGGCTGAGGCCGATGCCTTCTGGGACCTGCGAGAGGCGGTAAGTCTTTACCCCGATGCACTGACCAACATCCCCCAACTGGAGGGGATGGTCTTGGTCAGCGTCGTTGACCACTACCAGCCCCCGTCCGACAAGCCCCACATCCGCCAGGCGTTTGAGGGGTGGTTGGCCCTCACCCCCAACACGGCTCCAGCCGACTGGGCGGATGCCGGCTCC
>JBHHTZ010000325.1:0-5157 GCA_046753605.1 Anaerolineae bacterium | reverse complement strand
AAATCTCTTCCACGATCCTTTACCTGTGCTCCGACGAAGCGCGGATGGTCAACGGCGCGCGTATTCCGCTGTATGGCCGGCCTTAGCAAACCTGACGCGATCTTGACTGGTCAACATGCTCGGTTGAGGTACCCTGGAGCACGGAAGTGCTAGATGGCTAGATGGTTGGATGGCTGGATGGCTGGGGAGTCCGCAGGACAACGAGCTATCCAGCCACCCAGCCATCCAGCTACCTAGCCATCTAGCCATCTCATCCGTAAGCGGTAAGAAACAGGCTGTTCAGGTTGTCAGAGTAGGGGTATACCAAACACATGATGATACAGCAGGAGAAGAACTTACATGACGAAACTGCGTGAACTGGCCGGCCTGGGTCAAGCCATCTGGTTCGACTACATCCGCCGTTCGTTTATCACCTCCGGCGAACTGCAACGTTTGATCGACGATGGCCTGCGGGGCGTCACATCCAACCCCTCCATCTTCGAGAAAGCCATCGCCGGCAGCACCGACTACGACGAAGACCTGCACCGCCTGGTGGACGAGGGCAAAACGGTGGAGGAAATCTACGAGGCGCTTGCCCTGGATGACATCAGCCGCGCCGCCGATCTGCTCCGCCCGGTCTACGATCAGACCGACGGGGCCGACGGCTACGTGAGCCTGGAGGTCAGCCCGACGCTGGCCCATGATACCGAGGGCACTGTGGCCGAGGCGCGCCGGCTCTTCGCCACGCTGGGCCGGCCCAACGTGATGATCAAGGTGCCGGCCACGCCGGCCGGCATTCCGGCCATCGAAACGCTCATCGGCGAAGGCATCAACGTCAACGTCACCCTCATGTTCTCCCTGGCCCACTACGACGCCGTGGCCGAGGCATACCTGGCCGGCCTGGAGAAGCTGGCCGCAGCTTCGTCCCGAGGCCCCGCCCGAGGGGCCGGCGGAGACCTGTCCCGCGTCGCATCCGTGGCCTCTTTCTTCGTCAGCCGCGTAGACACCGCCGTAGATCGGGCATTGGACGAGGCACGGTCAGGAGACCAGCCCCAACAGCAACGCAATCTCCAATCTCCAATACCCAATCTCCAATACCCAATCTCCAATACCCAATCTCTACAGGGCAAAATCGCTGTGGCCAACGCGAAGATCGCCTACGCCCGCTTCCGCCAGGTCTTCAGCGGCGCGCGCTGGCAGAAGCTGGCCGCGCAGGGAGCGCGCGTCCAGCGCCCGCTGTGGGCCAGCACCAGCACCAAGAATCCGCTCTATCCCGACACGCTCTACGTGGACGCGCTTATCGGACCGGACACGGTCAACACGGTGCCGCCGGCCACCCTCAACGCCTTCTTCGACCACGGCGCCGTCGCCTCCACACTGGAGGCCGGCCTCAATGAGGCCCGCGAGCAACTGGCTCAACTGGCCGAGATCGGCATCGACCTGGACGCCATCACTCAGCAGTTGCAGGACAACGGCGTGGCCGGCTTCGCCAAATCCTTCGAGACGCTGATGGCTAGCATCGCCGAGAAGCGGGAGCGGCTGCTGGCCGGCTGGCAGCACCACGCGGCCTTTCTGGGTGCGTATCAGCCCACGGTGGACGCGGCCCTGGCCGAGATGGCCGAGGACCGGGTCCTGGCCCGCATCTGGGCCCACGACCACACGGTCTGGAAACCCGATCCGACGGAGATCACCAACCGCCTGGGCTGGCTGCACATCGCCGAGGCCCTGGCCGAGGACGTGGGCCGGCTGGAGTCCCTGGCCGACGCCGTACGCGCCCACGGCTACACCGACGTCCTGCTGCTGGGCATGGGCGGCTCCAGCCTGGCCCCCGAGGTCTTCAGCAAAACCTTCGTAGGGCGAATTGGCAATTCGTCCCACAAAGGGGTCGGAGCTATCCAAGACGGTCAGATCGTAGGGCGAATTGCCAATTCGCCCTACCTTGCTGTGTTGGACAGCACCGACCCCGCAGCAGTGTTGGCTCAGGCCGAACGTCTGGACCCGACCCGCACGCTCTTCATCGTCGCCACCAAATCGGGCGGCACGGTGGAGACCCTGTCGTTCTTCAAGTACTTCTACAACCAGGTTGCTGGCGCGGTGGGCGCAGATCGGGCCGGCCAGCATTTCGTCGCCATCACCGATCCTGGCAGCAAGCTGGAGCGCCTGGCCGAGCGCTACCGCTTCCGTGCGACGTTCCTCAACGACCCGAACATCGGCGGACGCTACTCGGCATTGTCCTACTTCGGACTGGCGCCGGCGGCCCTGGTGGGCGTAGACGTCTCCCGCCTGCTGGACCGCGCCCTGGCGATGAGCTGCGGCTGCGAGTCCTGCGTCACTGCCCAGGACAACCCGGGCGCGTGGCTGGGCGCCATCATGGGCGAACTGGCCAAGTCCGGCCGTGACAAAGTCACCATCGTCACCTCGCCCGAGATCGCCAGCTTCGGCGACTGGGTGAAGCAACTCATCGCCGAGAGCACCGGCAAAGATGGAAGGGGCATCCTGCCCGTTGTCGGCGAGCCGCTGGGACCGCCCGAAGTCTACGGCGATGACCGTGTATTCGTCTTTCTGGAGATTAGAGATTCAGAGATTAGAGATTGGAGATCAGAGACCGCCCCCAATCTCCAATACCCGATACCCAATACCCAATACCCAATACCCGGTCTCCTGGAGAACGCCGGCCACCCGGTAGTGCGTTTCCACCTGCACGACCGCTATGACCTGGGCGGGCAGTTCTTCCTGTGGGAGATGGCCACCGCCGTGGCCGGCCACCGCCTGGGCATCAACCCCTTCGACCAGCCCAACGTGGAAAGCGCCAAGGTGCGGGCGCGGGAGATGGTGGCGGCCTATCAGAAGGAAGGAACGTTACCCGAAGTTGAGTCGGCGCCGCTTACGGCCGAGGAGCTGGACGCTTTCCTGGCCGGGGCTGAGCCGGGTGCGTACATCGCCCTGCAGGCCTACGTGCAGCCAACGCCGGAGGCCGACGCGGCCCTGCTGGCGCTGCGGACCCGGCTGCGGGATCGCACCAAGCTGGCCACGACGGTCGGCTACGGGCCGCGCTTCCTGCACTCTACCGGCCAACTGCACAAGGGGGATGCCGGCAAGGGCCTTTTCATCCAGTTCACCGCCGATGACCCGCGAGATGTCCCAATTCCCGACGAAGCCGGATCGCCGGAATCGTCCATCACCTTCGGCGTGCTAAAGGCCGCCCAGGCGCTGGGCGACCGGCAGGCGCTGCTGGACGCAGGCCGGCAGGTGATCCGCTTCCACCTGAAAGAGGACGTGGTTGGCGGTCTAAAGCAGTTGACAGAGGGCCTGTGATGAAGCTATCCAGCCATCTAACCATCTAACCATCTAGCCATTCAGCCATCCAGCCATCTGCCAACTATGAGCCTCCACTACTGGTACATGCTGCCCGTCTCGATCCTGATCGCCACGATAGCGATGGCTTCGGGCGTGGAGGGGGCTACCTTCTTTTCGCCCCTCTTCATCCTCGCCCTGCGCCTGCCGCCCGACGTCGCCATCGGCACTGGACTGATCACCGAGGTGTTCGGCTTCGCCAGCGGCCTGTACGCCTACACGCGCAAACGGTTCATCGACTTCCGCATGGGCGTCATGCTGCTGATGGTCACGATCCCGATGGCGCTGCTGGGCACCTGGGTTTCAGGGCACGTTGAGCCGGATATTCTGAAAACGACGCTGGCGGTGGGGCTGTTCGCAGTGGCGGCCAGCTTCCTGCGGGCGCCGGCGCACGAGGAGGTTCTGTTTCTGGATGCCACCATTCACCAGGAATACGGCGGCGAGGCGGCCGAGACTTGCCTGGTCACGGCTGATGGAGAAGAGATTCGCTACTCCGTCTGCAACCGCACGGAAGGCCAGATCATCGCCGGCCTCGGTGGGCTGTTCATCGGTATGATCTCCACCGGCCTGGGCGAGTTGAACGGCTACTTCTTGCTGCAACGCTGCCGCGTGCCGAGCAAGGTGTCTGTTGCCACCAGCGTCTTCGTGGTTGCCTTCACCGCCCTGGTTGCGTCCATCGGACATGCCGTGCAGTTCATACAAAACGATACTGCCGCGCTGAGTACGGTCGTGAACCTGCTCGTCTTCACGGTACCGGGGGTGGTCATCGGAGGACAACTGGGATCGGCCGTGGCCAGCCGCATTCCGCAGCCGGTGTTGGAGCGCAGCATGGGGATTCTTTTCGCTCTGGTGGGCGCTTTGATGTTGGCCGGCGTGATTATGCGAGGCGGACTGTGAGCCAGACGCCAACGAGAGACGCCCGATGATTCGCGCGATGATCTTCGATCTGGACGGCACTCTGGTGCAGACCGAGCGGCTCAAAGCGCTCTCGTATGCTCGCGCCGCGGTCGAGTTGTGCCCGCACGATCTCAGCGAAGCCGAAGTGGTGGAGGCTTTCAAGGATGTGGTGGGCCTGTCGCGCCAGGAGGTGGCCCTGGCCCTGGTCAGTCGATTCGATCTGGAAGGGGTGGCCGGCGCCCGCATGGCCGAGTTCGGAGTGAGCGCCCCGTGGCAGGCCTTCGTGCAAGTGCGGTTGCGCATCTACGCGGAGATGCTGGCCGACCCGCAGGTGCTGCTCAGCAACCAATGGCCGCACAACGTCGATCTGCTGCACCAGGCCCGGCAGAGCGGCTGCAAAACAGCCCTGGCCACGATGTCTCGCTGCAAGCAGGCGCGGCGCGTGCTGGAGATTCTGGACTTCGCTGACGCATTCGATTTCGTCGCCACGCGGGATGACGTGGAGCGCGGTAAGCCGGACCCGGAAATCTATCTCCTGGCAGCGCGCGAACTGGGGGTCCCGCCGGCAGAATGCCTGGTGATCGAGGACTCGCCCACGGGCGTCAGGGCGGCGCTGGCCGCCGGGATGAGCGTCGTGGCCGTGAGCACGCCTTTCACGCGCCGGCTCTTGCACGAGGCCGCGCTGCTTCCACGCGGTCACATCATAGACGATCCGGCTATGCTCCCGGACGTGGTCGAGCACGTCATTGCACACCATCGAGGCAAGTGAGCTTTGGTAGCTACTCGGCCCAGAGGGCCTGGCGATTGAAATCGCGGCAACCCTTCGACAGGCCCTTCGATAAACTCAGGACGAGGCTCAGGACGTCGCAAGCGTTGGTGCAGTTTATGAAGTTTGAGAAAATAATCAGGGTACTGAGTCCGACAGGC
>JBHHTZ010000324.1:0-5167 GCA_046753605.1 Anaerolineae bacterium | reverse complement strand
AGCCATCTAGCCAACGGCGGTCTACGCCACGACCTCGGCCGGCCTCCGTGCTTTCGCCTTGCGCCGTTGTTTTCGCCGGAACGACAACCCCTCCTCGCCGGCATCGATCACAACCGTATCACCCCGCTCAAACTGGCCGTCCAGCAACTGTCGGGACAGTGGGTTCTCGACTGTGCGCGTGATCACCCGGCGCAGCGGGCGAGCGCCCCAGGCGGGATCGTAACCCTCCTGCGCCAGCCAGTCACGCGCCGCCTCGGTCAGCTCCACCGCGAGACCTTTCTCCTCCAACCGCTTCTCGACGTCGGCCATCTGCAAATCCACGATTCGCTTGATGTGCTCCAGGGTCAGCGTGTGAAACACGATGATTTCGTCGATGCGGTTGAGAAACTCAGGGCGAAATGCCTTCTTCAACTCGCCCAGCACCAAATCGCGGAACCGCTCGTCGGTGATGTCCTGGGCAATGCCCGTCTTGAAGCCCAGTGAGCCGCCACGCTGGGCAAACTGCGTGCCAACGTTGCTGGTCATGATGATGACCGTGTTGCGGAAGTCCACCACGTGGCCCTGGCCGTCCGTCAGCCGGCCATCTTCCAACACCTGGAGCAGCACGTTCCAGACCTCCGGGTGCGCCTTCTCGATCTCGTCGAAGAGCACGACCTGGTAAGGCCGGCGGCGCACCGACTCGGTGAGCTGCCCGCCCTCGCCGTAGCCAACGTAGCCCGGCGGCGCGCCGATCAGCCGGCTCACCGTGTGCCGCTCGCGGTACTCGCTCATGTCGATCCGCGCCATCGCGTCGCGGTCGTCGAACAGGAACTCGGCCAGCGCCTTGGCCATCTCCGTCTTGCCGACCCCGGTCG
Source organism: Anaerolineae bacterium (assembly GCA_046753605.1). Taxonomy (GTDB): domain Bacteria; phylum Chloroflexota; class Anaerolineae; order Epilineales; family JAANWY01; genus JBHHTZ01. The sequence goes on along the minus strand of JBHHTZ010000324.1, from coordinate 4,313 downwards.
AGCCCAGGAAGATGAAGCTGCCGATGGGCCGGCGCGGGTCCTTCAACCCGGAACGCCCACGCCGAATCGCGTCCGAAACAGCGCGCCCCGCCTCCTCCTGGCCGATGATCCGCTGGTGCAGCCACTCCTCCATGTGGAGAAGCTTCTCACTCTCGGTCTGCAGCATCTTGGTGACGGGAATACCGGTCCAACTGGACACAATCTGGGCAATGTCCTCTTCGTCCACCACTTCGTCGAGGCCCTTTTCCTCGCGCCAGGCTGTCACCTCATCCTCGTACTGCTTCTCCAGTTGGATGCGCCGGCTCTTGAAGCTGGCTGCGCGCTCGTAGTCGCGGGCCTGCCAGGCCTCCTCCTCAGCCTTCGCCAGATCGTCCAGCGTCTGCTTCTGCTCGCGCAGGTCAGCCGGCATCTGGAAAATGTCGATCCGCAGCTTGGCGGCCGCCTCGTCAACGAGATCGATGGCCTTGTCGGGCAGCGCCCGCTCGGTCACGTAGCGGTGGGATAACTCGGCGGCTGCCCGCAGAGCTTCGTCTGTGATCTGGACGCCGTGATGCGCCTCGTAGCGGTCGCGGAGTCCCTCCAGCATCTGGATCGTCTCGTCGATGTCCGGCTCGTCAACAAAGATCGGTCCGAAGCGGCGCTCCAGAGCGCGGTCTTTCTCGACGTAGTTTCGATAATCATCCAGCGTGGCCGCGCCAATGCACTGGAGCTCGCCCCGGGCCAGAGCCGGCTTGAGCATGTTCGACGCGTCGATGGCGCCCTGGGCAGCGCCGGCCCCGACCACGGTTTGCAACTCGTCGATAAAGAGGATGATCTCGCCCCCAGCCTCCGTAATCTCTTGCAGTGCAGCTTTCAGGCGCTCTTCAAACTCGCCTCGGAACTTGGAGCCGGCCACCATGCCGGCCAGGTCCAGCTCCACGATCCGCTTACCCATGAGCGGCTCCGGCACGTCGCCGGTCACGATCTGTTGGGCCAGGCCCTCGGCGATGGCGGTTTTGCCGACGCCGGCGGCCCCGATCAGCACCGGGTTATTCTTGGTGCGGCGGGCCAGCACACGCATGACACGCGCAATCTCCATCTCGCGTCCAATGACGGGGTCCAGCTTGCCCTCGGCCGCCAGTGCGGTCAGATCGCGGCCGTAACGTTCCAGAACTCGGTACTGGGTTTCGGCTCCCGGGTCAGTAATCCGCTTGCCGCCACGAATCTCGTCAACCACATCGTAGATGTCTTCTTTGTAAACGCCGGCGTCGCGCAGCAGTCGCTCCGACGGGCTGTTGTCTTCGCTGGCAATGGCCAGTAACAGGTGTTCTGTGGAAATATACTCATCATCCAGCTCGTAAGCTTCCTGGCTCGCCACCTGACTAAGGCGCTGCAGGCGCGGTGTGACGTAAATCTGCTGGGCCGACCCGCTCCCACGATACTCCACATGGGGGGAAGATCTAAGGATGTCATCCAGGCGCCGGTGCATCATATCCACATTGACGCCCAGCATCTCTAACATTTGAGGCGCCAGCCCGTCCCGCTGCTCCAGTAATGCCATGAACAGGTGCTCAGTGTCGAGTTGGCTGTGCTGGTAGCGAGCCAGTATCTCCTGTGACCGAAAGATGGCATCTTGCGCTCTTTCGGTAAATCGATCCATGAATCGATCAAAGCGCATCATGTCGTTCCAATTCCTCACTTCTCGGCAAACTCTCGAAGGCACGAAGGCCCGTTCATTCAATCAATGCGACAACTCAATTATATACTGACATCTCACGTGTGTCTACCTCGACCCAGGCAAATCTCTCCAATCTCCAATCTCTAATCTCTAATCTCTGTGACAATCTCACTCAGAAGATCGTACTCCATGGCACCGGTGATCCGCACAGGCAGCATCCTGTTCGTCGGCCACTCGCCCTGAATGATGACCAGCCCATCGACTTCGGGGGCGTCGCGGTAGGTGCGGCCGACGCTGATGCCATCGCCGGCCCCCTCCACCAGCACCTCCAGCTCGCGGCCAACGAACTGACGGTTCTTCTCCAGCGAAATTTGCTGTTGAAGCTCCATCACCCGGGCCCGGCGCTCCTCCTTGACCTCCTGCGGTAGTTGATGGGGCATGAGGCCGGCCGGCGTGTCCTTTTCCTGGCAGTAGGTAAACACCCCCACCTTGTCGAAGCGCATCTCTTCGACGAAATCTAACAGCCCCTGGAACTCTTCTTCCGTCTCACCCGGGAACCCCACGATGAATCCGGTGCGGATGGCGATGTCGGGCATGGTTTGGCGCAGCCGGCGCACCGTCTCCTTCGCCACACGTTCGCTGGGACGCTTCATGCGAGCCAGCACATCCCGATGGCCGTGCTGGAGCGGGATGTCGATGTAGTGACAAACCTGCGGATGTCTGGCCATGCTCTCGGCCAGTCGAGGGGTGACGCGACCGGGGTAGGCGTACATCACGCGCAGCCAGGGGAGTTCGGGGACCACCGCCACGATGCGGTCGATGAGCGGGGCCAGCGCGTCGCGCTCACCCCGGTCAAATCTGTAGGCTGTCGTGTCTTGGGCGATGAGGACGATCTCCTGCACGCCCTGATCGACCAGTTCACGGGCCTCATGCGCAATCTGTGCCGCCGGCTTGCTGCACCACGGGCCTTTGATGGCTGGAATCGTGCAGAAGGTACACGGCGCGCTGCAGCCGTCGGCAATTTTTAGGTACGCGCTGGCGCCGAGCGCCTGTCGGGGCAGGGAAATGTCGATGGGGTTGACCCATCCGGCGTCGGGGATGTCGTCGTAGGTCTGGTTGCGTAGCCGCCCTATCAGATCGACGATTTCGTACCAGCGGCGCGTGCTGAGCACCGCGTCTATCTGGGGAACATCGCGCATGAGTGCGCCGTTATCTCGTTGAACCAGACAGCCGGCAGCAATCAGAAGTTGGCCGTCGCGCTTGATCTCGCCAAGTTCCCTGAGCGCGCCGACGGACTCGTCCGTGGCCGGCCCGATGAAACCGCACGTGTTGACAATGAGGACGTCGGCATCCTCCGCATGCTCGATGGCGGTATGGCCGGCCTGTCCCAGCAGTTGGGACATGCCTTCGGAATCGACGACGTTCTTGGGGCAGCCGAGGGTTAGCAGATAGTATCGCATGTTGATTTGGATATTGGATATTGGATATTGGGTATTGGATATTGGAGATTCGGCGTATCGGTTTCCAATCTCTAATATCTAATATCCAATATCCAATATCTCCTCTCTCACGGTGTTGGCGTGGCCATGACGACCTGGCCACTTTCGGTCAGCCGCCAAACATATTCGAGCACCTGTCCAGAATTGCCCAGGGCGCCCAGTTGGCGACCGTTGATGGAGACGATGACGCCGCCGGCATTGCCTGTCCGCAGGGTGATCTCGCGCCTGGCTTTCCATGTCCGTTCGTCGCCGGGGACAACGGTACCCTCAAAGACGGTTTGCCCATCCGCCACGACGCGGATCCACGAGCGAGCCGTGGCGTTCAGGCTGAGGGTCAGTGCCTGTGCGCGTGCCGGCGATGGCGTCCGGGTGCGGGTGGGCCGGCGGGTTCGCGTCGCCGTTGGAGTTGGCGGAGCGGGTGTTGGAGGTAGTGGTGTGGGTGTTGCCCCGGCGGTCGGTGTGGCCGTGCCGACATCGCTAACTGCAAGCGCCGGCGTGTCCACGGGCGCAACGGCTGCTTCCTCGACGGTTGTCGTCGCGGTTGGGATAGCCCCCCGTGTCGCCAGAGGTGCGATGTATTGACGATAGACGAGGAACAGAATGACGCCGACGGCGATAAGCATCAGCACGCCGGCGACGAGTTCCCAATTCACGCGTGAGCCCGATACCAGTGGCTCAGAAATGATCTGGGGTTCCCGGGGATCGGTGTGCGCCTGGGCGCCGTCGTGGTAAGCGTCCAGCGCCGCCTCGGGGTCCAGACCGAGATAGGTAGCATAGCTACGGAGGAACCCGCGACTGTAGACGCTGGGCGGCAACGAATCGTAGTCCGTTGCTTCCAATGCCTCCAGATACTTGCGGCGAATCTTGGTTGCTTCTTCCACCTCGGCCAGCGAGACGCCCTTCGACTGTCGGGCATCCCGCAGCATCTGGCCAAGCTCGATCATGAATGTGTCCTCCTTGAGCCCCGTGAACTAGATAGAAACTATAATGGGCATGGAGATGAAAGTCAAACGAGTCATCCCCACCACGTTCGTTGGACGCAGGGCTTGCACAGCGAATGCTCGCAAGCCCGTCCTGGGGCCGCCGTGGCCTGCCCCGAGCAAGCAGCAATTCCCGTTTTAGCATTATCGTCACGTGGCATAGGTTCGTAGTGGCGA